>CAZCLS010000058.1:0-13153 GCA_964499565.1 uncultured bacterium | reverse complement strand
GTTCTGCATGTTGGCGAGACCGTTCGTGGCCGAGATTGTCAGGCTTTTTTCGACCGTTGCGACATCCAGCGGCAACAGACCGCTGCCGGCACGCAGCTCGGATGTGCTTGCGCCCATCGAGATGTTGGCGTCGCGCAAGCGACCGAGCATGAACGGCGCTCCGGCCGTGGCGTGGGTGCCGTACTTGGCATAGAACTCACCAACACCGGGAAGAGCGATTTCTGCATTTTTTCCCATAATTATTCTCCTTATGAGTAAGGGTTAGATTGATTGTCCAATTAGGTTTAATGTCATATCAGTGGCGCCTCTAAAACTGATGAACGCGGAGCATATCCCGTCTATGCCGCTGTCGGCAGGTCCGGGATCGCGGTACAGGTGAAAAGGCATTGAGTAACGCGCGTTCGCAGGACAGGAATTGTACGGAATCTGTCCATTGAACAAGGCGCGGAGCCGGGCAATGATAGAAGTGATCTCCTGGTACGAGCTGTCGCTCGAAAAAGCCAGGAACTGCAGCTCTATATATCGGTACGTTGTTGCCGTGTCGTAACTCGTCATGCGCACATGATGTTTGATCAGCGGAACGCTGTCTTCAATCGTGACATACTGCGGCCCGGGGACGACATGCTTGTGAAAAGCCGTCTTGTCCGCCAGACCCAGAATGGTGTACAGCGGCCGCGTATCGTTCGGGTCAATCGGAAACTTAACCGTGTCGACCGTACGTGTTCCGTCGTCGTTCTTCAAGTGCGTGTACACATCTTTCATAATACGCAGCATAGTGTTTCCTTACAGGGGCAGGTCGAACGACAAGCCGTCCAACAACGATAATAATTGTAATTCCGCATCCAGGAGATCCTGGAGGTTTTCTATCTTCGAACGCGCTGCTTCAATCCCTTCCGAAAACCAGTGCGTGGCCGGCACGCCTTTGGACTTTATCATGCCTTCCCGGGGACCGGAACGGTAGAGGATATAATAGCCCGAGCCTTTCGGGAAATTGAAGCGCTCTTCGTTAAATGGCACCAGGCCGCCGTCGCCGTCAAAATATCCGCGCAGTGCGGCGGCCATATTCTCTATATGCATGCCCGTGCCGAACTCCTGGAATACGCCGTAGAAGGCGGCTCCGCCCCCCGCCGTTACGTTAGCGCCGACAAACACAGACTGTCCCATCCATTCCAGGACGGGCTCGGCCTTGATGGAATTGAACAGCGTGTGCGTATCGTTGTTCAGTTTGCGCTGCAGCGAATCCTGCACTTCGGCTTCCAGTGCCGAAGCGATCAGAGACGCGTAGTTCGTGCATGTGGCGATTACGGCGTTCATTTATCCAGCGCCAGCCTCCATGCGTCTAATCCCGGCAGCGCATCCACGTCCACTCCCGCAAATTCAAACCATTTGCTGCCGACCTGAACCAGGTCATGCACGGCGATCCCCAGGCCCTGTTTTACCACCAGCACGCCGTCGAAATCTTCCGTCCGCCCGTCCTTGCCGGCATCGATGGAGTTTTTCGACTCGTAGTAATGCCCCTTTACGCCCGACGCCACCGGGGCGACAACCAGGGCGTTCGTGACGCCGCCAGCCGGACCGGCGATATCGGACCGCCGACGTACCGACAGACTGCTGATATTGACCCGCAGCGCGAAAACCTTGACGTGAGTCTCGTCGTCGCCTATGCGGTGGGCAAAGTCGACGTACAGCAGATATTCCCGCGATGCGTCGTATTCGGCCAGCAGGGCGCCGCTGACTACACCGGCGGACGTGGATGTAAAAAACTCGAACAGGTTTGCCGCCGTAATAAACGGCGACGTGCCGGAGCTCACCAGGCGCGGGACGGACGACATGTCCATCAGGCGTCCGCGGATCGTTGCCGCGGCTCCCGTCGTAGTCAGGTAAAACCTGGCGCCGTACCGGGCTATAAATTTATCAGCCTGTCGTTTAAGTAAGCTCATCGCTTTCATCGAAGGTTGTCATTAAATTGCAAACCATGCCTTTGTATTCTTTCGACGCCGAACCACCGAGCTTTTTCAAGTAGTTCGGCCGTGGCACGCAGCACGCGGCTTCGGGCGATTTTACTGTCCATATTCTGGCCCGACTCCCCCGCCCAGCAAAGCTTGCCGAAGAAGGCCAGGTCGCCGGAAATCTCTTCTTCCGCCACAACCGGAAAATCGCAAGCGCGGCCGACATAGGCGAATTCGGGCTGCATGGCCAGAAGCCCGGGCGAGATGTAGTCGGGCTGCATCATTCCCAGTATGCGCATATGGCGTTTGCGGACGGCACGCACGTACGCTTCAGAGCAGAACTGAAAAAGCTCGGGATAATCGGGGCAGCGTTTCGTCATGTACCACCGCACCAGCGTGCCGAACAGCCGCATCTGAAACCCGAGCACCGAAACATAATCGTACTCGATGCCGTGCTGACACGCTTCCAGCATATCACCGCGGATCTGGTTTCTGACTCCGCTGGCGCGTTCGCCCATCAAGCCTTCCAGGCGCAGGATGATCGCATTCGGATAGTGTGCGGCGATGTCGTCTATCACATGCAGACCTTTGCGCCCGGTAGACTGTATGCCGGAAGGCCAGTCGTTCACCGCCCCGGCATGTTTCAGCGTGCAGAACGGATCCGGTATGCCTTCGTAAAACCGCTGGCCAAACTCTATCAGGTCCCCTACCAGGCCGCCTTCATTCGGGACGACAAAAAGGTCGAGCGTCTGCGGATGCATCTTTTCGAGCGGGACCGTACGGAACTTTCCGCGGAACGGATCATTTGGCATCATGCTTCATTCCCATGCGGAGGGTTATAAGCCCGGCTCCATTCAATATCACCAGCAGCCCTTTCAGCCGGGCGACATCTATCTCGATGATCCCCAGGACGTACAGGACGCCTATGACCACCAGGACCGTGCCGATGATGTTGGTCTTTTTCCCTTCCAGAAAATCCCACCAGGCTTTGAATGTTTCGAGAGTCATGCCGCTTCTCCTTCCGTTTCGGTGTTAACGACTGCCGTCGCATCGATGGCGACGCCGTATACATACTGGCGTTCGAACAACTTCGGGGTTATGCGAAAAAAACCGTGCCAGCCCCATTCGTCGTCTTCGTCGCTCCAGGAATTCTGACCGTCGAACGACGGCGACGCCACAGAATCGTAACCGCACAGGCAGACGGCATGGCCACCCAGCTTTTCCGTACCGGCCGGAACCCATCCGTCGGGCCTGGCTTTGTACCATCCGTCGTCCACTTCCAGGCCGGCCAGCATTACTTCGTGTTCGTGCAGCACGCGGCGCACATCCTTCCAGTTTTCCACGACCGCCACTTTCGCATCTGCACGCAGGTATCCTGCCATCTGGGCCGCCTTGACAATGGCATCGAGAGTCGTCCCGGGTTCGTCCTGCCTGCCGTCGACCTGCTTGGCAAGGTTGTAAAGGTATAGCGGGGTGATTTGTTCATAGATGCCATACAGTTTCCATCGCCAATATTCGAGCCACCCCGCTATTGCATACGCCGCGCACTGCGGTGTGTTGCCTTGATTGCTCGATGGCAGGAATCCGCTGCGGTTGTCTATCCGCTCCGGCACCACTATTTTCGGACCTCCTCCGACGCGAAGGAGTCCCGACGTTATTGTCTCGCGTTTGATATGCAGCCCTTCTACAAACTTCATCGTTCCCATCCCGGGTAGGGCCAGCCGTCGTTTTCGGGGCCGGCCGGACTAACGGAAAACACTGCACAGCTCGAAAGCATCAGGCCGATCATAACCAGCAGTAGCGTACGCGCGATACGATTCATCATGGTATTGCCTCTGCGTCAGGATCGAAGGTTATTTCTTCATCTACAGCATTCGTGGACATCGGTATGTCGTTTAGCAGTATAGGTGTTGATATCGTCTCAACGTCGGAGCTGAAAAGCCACGGCACTTCAAAGTGGCGTTTCACCTTTATAACGTGCGGCATGCTATTGCCGGTCGTGTCCACTATGTGACCTCCGGAAGCAAAACCGGCACGGACATACGGAAGATGACTGTCCGGATGGTAGGTTACTTCTATGACAAACCCCACCATGTCGGATACATAGACCCGGTCGTGAATGTCAAAGTTGCGGTGGTAATGCAGTCCCCATCCATCGATGGTTGTTTCTTTTGTCGAACCGCAGCCGAGAATCAGCACAACGCACATCAGTGTTAAAACGGTTTTTATCATCATGGCATCACCTTTTTTCCCATGGTCACGGCTTGCACCGTGCGGTCGACAATGACCTGGATTACTTCTTCGTTGATAACGGTCCCGCCTTTTTCTTTCTTTGTGCCGAAGCTGACAAACGGCGAGAGAACGTAAACGACGACGCCGGCGACAACAGCGCACAGGAAGTAGGTGTTAATTCGTTTCTCGATGCGCCGCAGCCTTCCCAGCAGGGTATCGCAATTATCATCCGCCATTGGCTTTCCGTTGATGCCGATCCATGACTTGATGGATTGGATGTTTTTTTCGACGTTAAGGAACCGTTCGTCTCCCTGCTGCAGTCTTAATCCTATTTCCGTGATGATTGCTTCCTTCTCACACCAGTGTGAACGTTGTTCTGATTGCTGTTCTTCGTGCCGCTGACCCGACATTGCCTTTCCTGGTTGCCGTTAATTAAACTAAATAATTACTCTTCGAATAACAGTCTGTTGCCCGGACCCGAGACCGAGCAATTCGGCGTTCCCGCTCCCTGCCAGTTTAATTTGATGCCGTCCATTTGTTCATTTGTATCTTGAACAATGGATGATACTTTTCGTAAATTTTTGTATCCGTATGCTGACATCAGATGTTTGCGTGCTATCGTGAAAAACGATGCGGTAAACAAACTTCGGTACTCAGTGTTATACATATAGCTACGTCCCGCCCCGCCCAGGATGCTGCCGAATGCCGGCTTGCCCTGCCGGGTAGCGACGATAATCGTCTGGTTTTTGTCAGGGTCGGTCGGATCTGATTCTACCCACTGTTTGTTACATTCCGACGGCGACAGCGTGAATGATTTTATTTTCACATCAACGCCGGATTCGTATGCTTCGCCGTCTATCACTACCGCGCTGCCGGGCACAACATACCGCTCAGGGTGTTTTGCGCCACCCGCATAACAGGCGTCAATGAAGATTACGTTGAAATACTTGAACAGGTTTTTCGCAAGGTAATCGAAACTGTATGCGTAGCCGATCTTTTTGTCAGGGTCGTAGCCAAGATACAGGCCACGAATGATTTTTTTTCCTTTACCGTTTTCTTTAGGAAGCTCAACTTCAAACCCGTGACAGCTAATATACAAATGTGATAACTTTCCAGCCCCAGCCCATTCCGCGTCGGGCAGCAGTGCTTCCATGGGCGTATGGTTGACGACGCGCTGCCGCACGGCAAAACCGACAATCACCTCGCCGTCCAGCACCGACCGGGCCGGAAGCCAGTATTTCGTGTCAGCAATCACTAATCCGGTAGACCGGTCTACCGACCAGGCATACGTGCCTGGCCGGGCATGAAAGTCGGCCGCCTCCGCGACATCGTACCGGGCTTCCATCAAAGCATAGGATATGCCTACGCAGAGCGCGCGCTTGTCCTGGATCTGGCGCGATGCGCCCAGGGGAGTGTTAACGTTAAGAGTCGGTCCGGGCGCGTTAGTCGCACAGCCGGAGATAAGCAGCAGAAAGAATAGTGCGGTAAATAGTAGTCTTTTCATTAGTATATTCCGTCGAGTTTCATTTTGTTAGTTGTGCCGGTGTAATCGTAAAATACGCCGCCAACACTGTTGCTGATAATTCCAGGATTTATATAAAGCGATCCTAAAGAACCACCATATTCAATAGACAATCCGCTCGTTGTATAGCGCACCACGTTTGTCATAATTGTCGGAATAGCATTAGTTACAACGCTAAACGGCGTATTGGTAGCATAGACGAACGACACAATACCTGTATATCCGCTCCATGCTCCGCTGACGTATCCTGTGTATGTTCCTGTCGGAGAATTGACGGCGTTTTCGAGAAGGTTGGTCACCGCCACTCCTTCCACCACGTTTGATGTAGACGAGTATTGCATCCGCCAGACCGAACCAGTGGAATAATACACACACCATCCACTGTTAGTCCAGAGGGTTGCGCTGTTGTATGTCCCCGTCGCTTTTCCGTAGTTGCCGTAAAGCGTTGACGGCATGATGCCGAAGTCGGATGTAGTAACAGTTAAATAATCGTTGGATGTTATGTCGAGAGCATTGGTTGTATATGTGTAACGAACCGAAGGCGCCAGAAACATGATTTTGTCGGTCACGTTGGTATCTATCGCCAGACCGCCTGTCATTTTGTCTCCCGCCTTCAGCACGTAATTCGAAATGGATCCGTCGACGATGGTGCCTTCTATACCAGTGATGATAACAGGCAAGGCGTTCGAGTGTGTCGTCATGGAATAGAACGGAATAGTCCCGCCGCCGATGCCGTTCGTGGTGATATAGATCGGCAGAGCTCCGTCCTGAGTGTACATCGTGTATATCGGATTGCCGGCTTCGCACACGGTGATGAACGATACCAGGATCGACAGAAAAACAAGAACACGCTTCATAATAATTCCTTCTAGTTACTGCGCTATCGCAATTTCAGATTTCAGCGACTTGACGTCGTCAAACACCCGGCGCAGGTTTTCGCATGCCGGGGAGTAATACTCCCGCACGGCTTCGCGGAAAGCGTCGGTACACTCAAACACCCACACGCCCTGGCTGCCTTTTTTCTTCAACCGCAACGGGTAGATTCGCTTCGCGGTCCGCAGCCAGGCAACCAGCAGTATTTCCGTCACTTCGCGGACCTGTTTTACTTCAAGGGTATCATTCATGTTATATCACTCCAGTATTGCGTCCCTGATAGTCAAATGTGCTGCCCGGCCAGATTTCACACAGTGCCGGACGGGTCTTTATGCCCAGCTTTTCGAGATAGAACGCCGTACCGTAGCATACCCCCTGTCTGGATGCCTCGATCCCGTTGGGGAACCGTTCATATTTATAGTCTTTGCTCGCTTCAGATTTCAGCTCTGTTCGGTATGCAGTGTCAAACAACTGGCACGCCAGGTAGTGCACCGTCGCCAGGTAAAGATACAGGAACTCATCGCTGGTGGTCTCCCACGTTTCCCATTCCAGGCTCTCAACGCAGTTTATCAGCACCTGCTCGGCTCGGAACCACAGCATTTCCTTGTCGATCGATGCATCGGGCAACTCGCTGGTGTCGACACCGAGTGCATCACGCACATCAGATGTGAACGTGCGCCCGTGCCCTTCCACTTTCAGTATTTTTGAGGTGAGTGCCACGCCATCCAGTCGTTACTACGTTAGCCCTGGGCACGCTGCCAGCCGCGTCCTTTCATAAGGTACCGCGGCGCCTTCGTACCTTTGACTATAAATGTTTTGTCGGTTTCGTTTACCAGCACAAACCAGCCACGCTCTTTTTCGACTCTGTCATGCAGCCGCACCAGCTCAATGCTGTTTTCGTCACCGGCATCGCCCGGGAACAATTCGTTGTCCTGATCGCCGGACTGCTCTTTGTCATCGGAATCCGCGTCAGACTCGTTTGCCGAAGCAGCATCAGCTGCTTGCCCTTTTTTGGGCTTCGGCTCCACCGTGGGCTTTCCACCCACAAATATCACGTTGCTGGATTGCACCGCAACCCGCAGGCGCTGGGTAATTGTGCCGAAATAGGCTTCTGGTTTCTCATGTGTCAGGACCACCCCGTTGATGCGGTCAGTCAACTCGTGCCGGTCGGCCAGCGACTTGTCCGACAGTCGGTAGTATCCAGGTTTGATTGTTTTCATGCGTATATAATCTCTCTGTTGTTTTTTATAAGCGCGGGACGGCGGACCGCCCCGCGCTCGGTTGTGGTTGAGGGTGCCTTACTTGAGTTCGACCTTGAAGACGTTGTTGGCACTGTTGGTGCACTTCACATAAAAGTGCTTTGCTCCGTCAAGCGACATGATCTTGGTGCCGGTCGCTCCAAGAAAGTACGCGTTCGTCACGGTAGTCACGGTGCTGCCGACTGTCAACGTGGCCGGCTTGTCAATCGGTTTGACAAAAATGCCGCCGGAGCTGACAGTAATCCAGACGTTCGTGATCTTAAAGGGGTAATCTCCGATTTTCACTTCGGTCCAGGTGCTGGCGTTGGAAAGGTTCAGCGTGGTAAACGAGTTCATGGAGAACGTGTTTGTTGCCGCCTCCGCCATAAACGCCATCACCAGCGCCACCAGTGCCATCGCAATGTACAGGGTAAGTTTGTTACACTTCATACAGTATGTCTCCTGTTGTTCGAAAAGAGTGTTACAGTCTGCCGGGCTCGGACTGCGAGCCCGGTAGAACGAATACGAAAGGTTAAATGTGATCCATTTTGCGAACTGTCGCCGATTCGGGAACCGCGAACTCATCTCCCATCGAAATGACGATCTCATGGAACTGGCGGTTGATGACCTTGCCGGTTTCAATCAGGTTCAGGCCGGCTTCGGTGTACTGGATCGCCGCAAACTTCGAGTCCCAGGCTACCAGCGTGCCGGCTGGCACATCAGCGTGATCGATGATTTCGATGTCTTCCCATTTGCCGGACCGCAAGCTCACGCTCTCGCCCAGTTTGCTCTTCTTCAGAGTAGCAAACATGCTCGATAGCTGGATCGGATCGACACTCGGTTTCTGCATCAGCATGACTTTGATGACGGATGCCAGATTGCCGGCCACTTTGTTGAAGCGCAATCCGGTCGTTCCGGCCATGAACGTCAGCCAGCTGTCGTATAGCAGTGTTCCGCTGTCGTTGGTTTCCTTGTCGTTCCAGCTCTTTTTGGCGATCGCTGTTTGAGCGTTCAGCAGTGTTTCGAGCAGCTCGCCCATCAGGTCCGCTTCATTGGTCACTGCCACCCGCTGCAGGAAGTTGCGGATCACGTTGATGTTCATCCGGCGCACAACTTCATAGGATGCTTCCAGGATGACACCGCGTTTGGCTACCTTGCCGCTGACCGAACTGAAACCCAGTCTTGCCCGCGGAAATTCACCTTTTTCGCCGACCGGACGCAGTCCCGCATCCAGCTCGCTCAGATCCCATTCAGGTACTTCATACAAGCCGTTCGGCGTGTATACCTGCTCCGAAATCAGCCCTTTCAGGCTGTAGCGCTCTTCGTGTATTTTGCGGAGCTCGCGGTTGATGAATTCCGGTATCAAAGCCGTGCCGGCCTGGGAACTGTAGAACAGGTCCATCGTCCCGGTATACACACCGTAGTTGGCGTCGTTTTGCACCGGAATGTTCAGATAGCGCAGCATGCGGTCGAATCCGTCCAGGTTCTTGCCGGACGGGTCCGGTTTCATCATCCGGTTAAGCGCGGCGGAGACGGTGATGCCACGGTCCAAACCGCGGTCGTCCTTCATCCCCTGGCACACTACGTAGAAGTCGACCTTGTGCTTGTCCAGCAGTTTGGCGACGTCTTCTTCGTCGAAGCCTTCAAACTTGTGATCAAGTACCGCTTCCGGTATGATCTTCATTATCGGCTCTTGCATCAGATTTTCTTTTCCCATAGTATATTCTCCATGGTTGGTACGTTAATAACTTCGATTGAAACGCTGCGGAAAATTACCCGAGCAGCTTGATCCAGGCATAGCCCGAACTCACATACACGCAATAGGCGTTGGTTGCCGTCGCTGACTTCTTGACTCCACCGCTGCCGTTTGCTACTACGAACCCGTTTACCACTGGGGCATCCGAATCGGTGTTGCAGGTGACATAGTGGTACCCGGTTGTCTCGAGGGTCACATCGACCGCGTTGGCGTCACTGTCGAGCTTGCGGTTGACATCTGCCACAATCCCGGCTATGATTGCCCCGGCTGTCGCCAGCTTCACATCCAGCCCGGTGGCACTGGCGATCATCGCCGGTTTGCCGCGGCCGGTAGTGGTAATCGGCGCTGCCGTGTTGTTGTTGAACGTCGGCGCTTCCTTGATGCCCCGCAGTCCGATTGGTTTGAATCCACCCATACTGTTCTCCTTGTTGAATTATGGTTAATTGTTAGTTGGTTACTCGCTGGTGTTGAAGACTGCATCGGGAACGCCGCGTTTCCGTTCCGCCGGCTCGCGATTGTCTTCTACCTGCGTTACCGGTGTTGCGGTGAACTTCGCCCCAAACTCCTGCTCAAGAGTTTCGAGCTTCCGCACCAGGCATTCACCATCGCAGGTCGTTTCATATTCGCTTGTTTGCTCTGCGTCATTTCCGTGCAGCTGCACACCGAGCTTTTCTATCCGCCCGACCATCGCTACACGCAAAGTTTTTGCCAGGGTTGCCAGGCCCAGCGCCGTATCGACTACAGCGCCAAACTCCGCACCCATACATCCGAGCGATTCCGCCAGCCTGGTCATCTCGGCGCTCATCGCGTCAAGCCGCTTTTGCAGGTCGTCGTTGGCCGACGCCAATGTCTTGTGTTCTTTTTCAGCCATGGCCAGTTTGGTTTCCAGTTCGCCTTTTTCGGCCTTCAGCGCCGCCTTGTCTTCTTCGGCGCTTTCAAGTATGGCCGTCAGCTCTTCCACTGCTGTTTCGTGGGCTGCCAGGGATATGGTCTCCGGTTTCGTTTCATCGTCAATGCCGGTATCATCATTGTCGATCGCCGGAACTTCCAGAACCATCTGGCCAAGCTTTGTCTGGTATTTCTTCGCCACGGCATCAATCGCCGTCTCGAACAGCCCGTCACCTGCTGCCAGCTGTGCCGACAGTTCCTGGTGCAGGTTGGCCTTGAATTCGGCGATCTTGTCTATCCCGAGTAGTTTGCCTTCCGAGGCTCCTTTATATACCGGGCTCACTTCCCGAAGCGCACCGCGATCTTTATTCATCATATATACCAGCCGGCAGACTATGTCGCCATAGGCGTCGCCTGGCCAGTGGCCGAAATACCCTTCCGCCCAGCTGACGGTGTGCTTGGCTTTCTTGGCAGCCGCTTTGCATTCGTCTGACCACCAAACGTTGCCGCACACACTGCACTTCAGCCAGTCGTACGACAATCCCGCCGATACCGCTTTGACAATCCCTTTCAGGTAATCGTCTATCAGGTCTTCGTTGTCAGTATACGCCAGGGCCGACAGCACAGCCATGCCGTCTTTCTGCTCCAGGCTGCCAGCGAAAAACCGACCCGAAGGCAGTTCGTGGATATTGTGATTCCGCTGCATCGAGACGCCTTCATCCCCGTTCAGGTCGTTCAGCGCCGCTTTGAACCAGCTTTCGTCCGGTACGGTGTCATACACCGTCGGCGTGCCGTCAATAACCAATACAGGCAGAACCGCCACATCGCCTGCTTCCAGTTGACCGTTGGCCAACTGGTTTATGCGTTTCAAGTGGTCTTCGCCCGGGCGCAGGTTGTCAATGGTAATTTTCATTATGTTACTCCTGTTGTTATTTATTCAGTTCTTCGTCATTGCGCGAATGCACGATACGGACCATCATCCGCTTCTGCCGGCGCTTTCTCAGTGCCTGATCCAGCTTTCGTTCTTCTCGTTTTCGTTGTTCGTACAAATGTTTTTCAGACATGCTCAGCCTCGCAGGGACGACAATATGTGCTCCAGGCGCCCGTAGGGAACACCGGCGCCATTGCTGCCGGTTTTGTTTTTAGAATCGCGGTCCGCCGTCGATTCGCCGCTACGCTCTGCCTGTAATGGCTTAACGTTCGATATCATTTCAACCTTTTTCCATAACTCTTCTTCGTTAATGTCAGTCAGCTCAGGCAGAGCCCCGGTCTCGCGCCTCAGCTTCTGTCTCAGCTCATCCAGCGACAGCACCCGCAGCAGCGCCTTGCGGCACAGGTTGACTATCCTGGTCGATTCCCACTGCTCTATTTCCGTATCACTCCGCAGTTCCAGCGGTCCGAACTGGGCCTTCACTGTCCCGCGCAATCCCGCCATGTTCATGCAGCGGGTGAATATCCGCGTGAAATATGCTTCCTGAGTGTTCTGGATGCGCCGGATCTGCGCCTTATACAGCGCCACCTCAGCCGAGGCGAATGTTTCCGTCTTGCCTTCCGACCTACCCATCAGAGATGGCAGTGTCTTCATCGCGCTGCAGATCTGCTGACCGATAAGATACATCAGGCTTCTCACGTCGAACACCTGGGCGCCCGATTTACTCTCCAGGTAACTTACCTTCACACTGTCCAGGTGGAACAGCGGGTCTTCCGGATTCAGCGTCGCGTAGTCCGACTTCACAATCGACATGTAATCGTCGATGAAGTCTTTAATCTCCGTCAGGCTGAAGGCAGTCCCGGCTCTCTGTTTCGCCAGCTCGATCATCGCCTTTTCATCAACCGTGATATCCGGCCGCGGAAACCCGACCTTGTTGACTATCTGTGCCAGGTCCACCAACAGTTTCAGTTGAAAGTAAACGATCGACAGGACCGACAGAATTGGGGAGACGCCATACGGATCATCTATCCGGTGACCCAGCACCTGGTAGAAAAACCGGTCATTGTCTATCTTCGTTCCTTCCGTCATTGCACCGGGCGGTTTCCAGTAGGGTACATGCCGCCCCGTCTTATTGTCACTCTGGAAATCGACATAGCCCGATTCCCGTGGCCACACATATAGCGGCTCGCACCTGCCATTCACCACCACCTCACTGCACGCCGCCCCGCGCACAAACAGAGACAGTGTCGTCACATCCACCAGGGAATTCAGAGAATGGTCTTCATAATACCGCCCGGGCGACCCATGGGTCATGCGATTGACAAACCCGCTCAACCACTTTTCATGGTGCTGTGACCGTTTGCCCTGCTCGTTCCGGGCCAGAAGGGCCAGCCCGGTATTCGTCAGCGTGGTGCAAGCCCACACGGCATGTGACACATCCGGATGGCAATCAATCAATATATCGATCATCTCTTCAGCTTTATAGCCCGACTCGGCCATATTCAGCAGGTCCAGGGTAGACACCCGGTACTGCTGCCGACGCGAATCGAATATAGGCATCCCGGCATTCGACCCGTTCCCGGTACCGACGCTGGTCATCACTCGCCGCGGCATAATATCGCGTAGGGACAACCTGTCATTCTGTTTTGTACTCTTCTTCTCACTCATTGTCATTTTTTCACTCTGCGCCCGACCGTCCGGCATGGACCGGTACACAACCTTTTATACCAGGTATGCAGCCGCTCGGTCTGATCATGGCCCCCC
>CAZCLS010000057.1:8412-13157 GCA_964499565.1 uncultured bacterium | reverse complement strand
AGTATAGTCGGAAATATTCTGACAGGACCGGGACAATGAGCCATCATCTCATAGATGTCATTCATCTGGCTTTCAGCTATCCGGACGGAACCCGGGCTCTTCGCGATCTATCCTTTCGCATAACTCACGGCGAGTCGGTGGCGTTGATAGGGGAGAACGGGGCGGGCAAATCGACATTACTGCTGCATCTTAACGGTGTCTACGTTCCAACCGAAGGCAGTGTGCGGATCGGGGATTTCCCGATCACCAGAAAAACACTGCCGAGCATTCGGCGGACAGTAGGGATGGTATTTCAGGACCCGGACGACCAATTATTCATGCCGACCGTCTATGATGATGTCGCGTTTGGGCCGTTAAACCTGGGATTGCCACCGGACGAAGTGGACGCCAGGGTGATGGCGGCCCTGAGGGCGGTAGGCCTTGAAAAAGTAGCCCGCAAGCCCCCTTACCGCCTTTCGCAAGGTGAAAAGCATGCCGCGGCCATTGCAACGGTACTGTCCATGAGCCCGGACATATTAGTCATGGATGAACCGACGTCCAATCTCGATCCGCGGGCACGCCGGACTCTTATAACATTATTGAAAACGTTTTCGCATACAAAAATTCTGGCGACCCATGATCTGGACATGGTGCTTGATGTGTGTGAACGTTCGATATTGCTGCACGAAGGAGGCATAGCGGCCGACGGACCCACGAGGGAGATATTCAGCAATGCTGCCTTATTGGAGGAATGCCACCTGGAGCAGCCCTTCCGGTTAAAAGCCTGATTTTTCCGGTTTAAACCGTAAATAGAGAAAAAAAGGGGGGGATATATTATTTTTATAGGAATTATGGTATACTATAGCTGTTGTTCCGAACAGCACATTTTTTGACTATTGGAAATTGGGCCCGCCGGAATGAATATCACACTAAACATTTTTTAAGATACAAAGGAGAAGAGGATGAATATCTTTGTAGGCAACTTAGCGCCTGATGTGACTGAAGCAGACTTACGAGAAGCATTTCAGGAATTCGGGCAACTGTCGTCTGTTGCAGTCATCAAGGACAAATTCACCGGTAATTCACGGGGATTTGGTTTTGTTGAGATGCCTGATGCCGTAGAGGCACAAGCCGCGATTGACAGTCTGAATGGCAAGGAAATCAAAAGCCAGGAAATTACTGTTAATGAAGCGCGCCCGCGCCCCTCAGGCGGCGGACGGCCCGGCGGTGGACGGCCCGGCGGCTTCGGCGGTGGACGGCCCGGCGGCGGTGGTGGTGGACGGCCCGGCGGCTTCGGCGGCGGTGGCGGTGGACGCGACCGGCGCGGTGGCGGCGGCGGCGGCGGAGACAGACGTGGCGGCGGACGCTCGTCCTGGTAAACGCAGTCCTGACGACAATCAAATAAATCCGGCATTGGCATCCATGGGTTTTTCCGTGTATGCCAAGCCGGATTTTTAATGTGTGTTTTTATCTTGAGGTTCGACCGGAGCGTTCTTCGTCTTCATAGTGTGTGTGCAAAAAATGGGGGAAGTCAAAGTTGATTGTACTTGAGGGCTTTGCCTTTTGCTTTAGCAACGGGATATTTTTCTGCATTCTTTTTCATTTTCCGTTCAGCGGCTTCCACCAAGTCGATATCCAGGTCATCAGCCATAAGCAGAATGTACAGAAAAATATCGGCTAATTCATCCGAAATGTTTTGACGGACAGCAGGGTCATTGAGGAGTTCTTCACATTCCCGGTCGGATTTCCATTGGAAGATTTCAAGCAGTTCAGCGGCTTCCAGAACAACAGACAATGCTACATTCCGGGATGAATGGTATTGTTTCCAGTCGCGCTCGTTGCGAAAGGCGTGAGCGTTAGAAATTAATTTCCGCAATCGCATTGTTAAAGACCGTGCCTTTCAGGAGTTGTCGGCGGAGATAATTGCGCACTTCAGGAGTCACCCAGCTGGATGTGGATGTGCCCTCCGAATGGATATGCTGAGATGTAAGGCGCTGATTTTGGATTATGTCATAAACGGCGACATCCATATCGACAACACCTTCATAGGTAATCCATTCAACAAAGTTCCAGTTGCCGCCCAGGCCGCGCGCGTAACATTCATTGATATGATAGACCAGAAGATAATCGGCCCGCAACGAATCGGCTTCAGCCCGGTCCTTGACAATGACAACGCGCTTAAAGCAGTTATAACCGCGGTACCGGTTAAACATCTGCAAGCCCATTTCTTCGTAAGAATCTTCGGTGGGATACACTTTTTCATCGATAGTGTACGGTTCTCCCAGAACTGTCACTTCACCTTTGCCGTAGGTTTTACGTGGGAACCACCAGGCATGATTCTTTTCACGCAGGATGTCTCCATACCCGGGACTCGTAGAGCCGTAGGGCATAATAGCCAGAATTTTATCCTTGTAATTACGGTCGCGCAGAAGAACATAATTAGGCTGGGTAACAACATTCGTGGCACAGCCGGAAAACAGACTGCAGCAGATGGCAATACCCGCGACACTGAGGATACTCCGATACAGTAATAATGCACGCATAACAGTTTCACGGTTGAGAGTTAGCAAAAAAAATCAGAGCATGGGAACAGTAGCGATCTGATTCGGCATAATCGTGATAACAACGCGGCGATTCATGCGCTGGCCTTCAGGGCTGACCGGATCACTTACCGGACGGAAAGACGAATAGCCGGCCACCGCCATTTTCGATGGGTCAATCAGATTCTGGTCGCCGAAGTAATGCAGAACCGACAGGGCTCGGGCAGCCGAGAGTTCCCAATTTGAACGGTACCCGGTTTCAGCGACTTCCTGGGCATCGGTATGCCCTTCGATAGCAACATAATAATTAGGATACTCCTCGGTAATCGCACGGCCGATTTCGTCCAGGACCGGGTAGATAGCCTCTTTAATCTGGGCGCTGCCGGTTTCAAACAGTATTTCCGAAATCATCGTTACCTGGAGCACACCTTCCGGAGAAGTTTCGACGCGGACAAAACGGCCATCGGCTCCGATCGCATTAGCAAGGGTATAGCTGGCGGCGATCAGTCGTTCGTTCTGGGCAATCAAATCACGGTTGCGGGCTTCAACGAGAGCCAGGCGTTTTTCATATTGAGCCAGGGTTTTATTGCGGATATAGACTTCGCCCGAGCGTTTGTTGCGGGGCTCCCCGTCTTCATAGAGACGGGCGCGATGAACTTCATACAGTTCACCGGCAATAGAGCCCATCAGCACACCCGCGCCGGCTCCCGCGCCGGCGCCGATAGCCACACCGACACCGCCGCCCGCCGCGCCGATACCCGCGCCGGCTCCCGCGCCGATTAAACCGCCAATCAAGCCGCCGCGCTGCATGGCCGAGCAGCCGCACAGCAGGCTTACTGTCAGGACTGAGCAAAGTAGTGTACGTTTCATTCCTGTACCTCGTAAGGAAGCGCGTTGGTCACGTGTTCGATGACATTCGTCACGGTCGACTGCCGGTCTTGTGAATGCAGGGGGACCCATTTGGCAATTGCCAGGAAGCCGCCGATCAGGCATATCACGAACACAATGCTTAACAAATTAAAATACCTGTCGATAAACAACCGGATTTTTTCACCGAATATGCGGAGCAGGAAGGCTACGAGAAAGAATCGAGCGGATCTGCTGAGCGTTGAAGCGAGCAGAAACACGAAAACATTCATGCTGCACACGCCGGACGCGATCGTAAAAACCTTATACGGAATCGGCGTGAATCCCGCCGTAAATACAATCCAGAAACCGTACTGGTTGTATTTACTGAGAAAATACTCGAACCGCATTTCGGTAAAACCCGGAATATACTGAAAAAAGAACTGAGCGACCGCGGAGTAATCCGGGGCAGCGCCCCAGGCCCAGTGGCCGATTGCATATCCAAACAGACCGCCTAAAACCGAACCGATCGAGCATTGCAGAGCGAAGGTGAACGATTTTTTGATCGAACCAATACACAATGCTATCAGAAGCACGTCAGGCGGAATGGGAAAGAACGAAGATTCGGCGAAACTCATCACAAACAGGGCTATCGGCCCGTACGGAGTTTCAGCCCAGTGCAAAGTCCAGTCGTACAGTCGGCGGAACAGATTCATTCACTAACCTGAATTTTTTCGCGCTCATCTATCATGCTGAGCGGTTCTACCCGGAAACGGAACGTCGTTTCCTTGCCGTTGACATTCAATGTCAGCAACGTATTCAACCGTGTCAACAGCAAACGGTACGGTACTTTTACTTCCTCATCGCGGAAGGCGATAGCCACATTGGCCGAACCGAGGATATCCCTGGCGTTATATACTGCCGCCAGCAAATACTCAAAACGCTTGATTTTGCCGGATAGTTCCTGGTTGAACATGTATTGTTTTCCACATTGTGTACAGGTCAACCGGCCGCCGGCTTCAAGATCGAGTATTGAGAAAGAGATCGTGTTCTCGCAATCAATGCACATTAACTCTATACTGCGCGCGTCTGAATATTTTTCAGCAGACATATCTAGTATACCATATCAGCTCAAAATTAAATACTACATTCCGGATCAGACAGGTTCATCTGCTCCAATTCCGTCCGGGCTTCGGTGAATCCTTCCCGTCCCATCAGGGCACTGGTGAAAATTTTGCCCTGTTCCACACCAGGCTGGTCGAAGGCGTTTATATCGTATAACTCACCGGCATAAGCGGTCTGCAGTTCGAAGAACATCAGCAGCCGGCCTATCGTTCGCGCCGATATCTCCGGCAGCGAGATCGTCAGAGATGGCCGCCC
>CAZCLS010000057.1:5441-8312 GCA_964499565.1 uncultured bacterium | reverse complement strand
ATTCGTTTGCCGAGACTTTCGGCCCAGATCTGGCGGAACCAGTCTGCTATGTCCCGCAGTGACTGGGCGTAGGGCATCAGTACGCTCATGCGAATATTTTTGCGAACATCATACAGATAATGGATCACCGCGCTGTAAAAAGCCGGATTTTTATCCCAGGCCGCTTGTGAGCAGCGTGCTAACATCTCGTCCGCTCCGGCCAGCACTTCGGCAATGGATATACCGGCTACCGCGGCCGAAAGAAGACCGACAGGTGAAAGAACCGAAAAACGGCCGCCGACATCGGGCGGCACATCCAGCGTGAGGATATCCAGTTCTTCGGCCAGGGCGCGCAAAGGGCCGTTTTCAGGATCGGTTGTAATGACCACCTGGTTTTTCCAGGCCGGACCGAGACGCTTTTCGAGAAAATCCTTGAAAATCAGAAAGTTTGACAGGGTTTCGGATGTTTTGCCTGATTTCGCGATGACATTTATAACCGTCTTTCCGGGGTCCAGCGTGCTGAGCAGATTGCTGATAAGCACGGGATCGATATTATCCGGCACATGAATCCTGGGACGGTTGCCCCGGGCTTCACGGGTCATAAGGTTATAGAATGGGGGATTGAGCGATGTCTGCAGAGTAATATTACCAAGGGCGGACCCGCCGATACCGATTACGACAAAATCGTCGCAGCGGGCAGCTAAACTATCCGCGAGAGTGATAATGGCTTTCGCACGTTCAGTTTCGCGCGGTAAGGTAGTAAAACCCCAGGCGGGTAAAGCTTTTCGGGCGGATTCGAACGCGCGCGTGATCGCGGGCATTTCGGCCTTGAATTCATCGGAGCTTAGCCCGTTATCGTCACCAATTGCCCGTGAAAGGACATTAGTGTAATTCAATGTTAGTTCAGTAGAACTCATACAATATCAATTACTATGAAGATTATATCAGCCAGCAACTGTTTTACAGCTCTGTAAAAACTTGAAATGATTATAGCAAAAGAAGTAGTTAAATGCAATTGATTTTTACTGTTTTCTGTTACATTGAATCCAGTTTTATGGTATACTCAAAGGAAATGACAGCACTGTAATAACCGTTGAGCGGGAGTAATACGTAACGTATGAATTGGCAAAAGTGGATAGTCTTTCTTATTGCGTGTCTTACGTGCGCTTCGGTGTGGGCGGATGAATACTACTGGTCTATGGGCCGAAAGCGGCATCTGACGTTACAAACCGATCTGGTTCTGATCAGGATGACCCGACCGCACGGTCTCGACAGCAGCCCGGCTTCTCAGAACGCCGATTCAGAAGCTTTTCCCGCCGAATATGCTCATTTAGCGGATTCCTGCCGGCTGCTCAGAAACAATTCCAGTATCTCTTCAGTCGTTCCCGCCGGCGACAGCCAGGTGTTGCCCGTGTATACCGACCGGGATGGCCGGTACGTGTTTCCGACGGGCGAACTCATTGTAAAAGCGCGGAACGGGTCCCCGGAAAAACACATCGATTCTCTGCTGCAGGTATATTCCCTGACGGTACTCCGGCGCGACTATCCCTTGCCCGGCATGATGCTCTGCGCGATACCGTACAATGCGTACACAGGCATATTTCAGACTGCTAACAGGTTGCACGAAAATCCTGATATTGAATGGGCCTATCCAAATTTCATTCAGCCGTTTTACCGGCGGGGGACTGTCAATGATCCCTTGTTTACGACCCAATGGCACCTGACGAATGACGGGCATCTGGCTGGCGCGACGGCCGGTGCTGACGCCAAAGTTGCCGATGCATGGGACAGTACCATGGGAACCGGATGTGTGCGGATATGCATATATGACGACTCAGTCCAAAAGGATCATGAAGATTTGGCGGCTAATTATGTTGCCGGCCTTAATCTGGAGGATTTGGGCTCCGACCCATCGCCGCGGATATTCAGCGGACCGAACGCCGAGATGCACGGAACTGCCTGTGCCGGCGTAGCTGTTTCGCGCGGCAATAACGGCATCGGCTGCAGCGGCGCCGCGCCGCTGTGTTCTCTGATGGGTATTCGCTGGGGAGCAGCCGATTCGGCCCAAACCGCTTTTGGTTTCTACTGGGCCCGGACTAACGGCGCGGATATCATATCATGCAGCTGGGGTACCTATATGGATTCCGCTCTGTATGATGCCATTCACGACGCGGCCCTGAATGGTCGCGTCGGTAAAGGCTGCGTGATACTTTTCGCGGCCGGTAATGATGACGCGCCTATTCCGGTGTGGGACCCGTCCCGGCATCCCGATGTCATCTGTGTTGTCGCCTCCAATTGCAAAGACCAGCGGGCTTCGTACAGTTCGTACGGTTCGGCCGCCAGTATAGCCTCCCCGTCCGATGACATGAGCAAAGGGCTGCTGGGTATTACCACAACCGATGATACCGGTATAAACGGATACAGTCCCGACAATTACTGTCATGCGGATAATGATACCGGATTCGGCGGCACATCGTCAGCTACACCTTTAGCGGCCGGTGTCGCAGCATTATGTTTGTCTGTGGAAACAAATCTGACCCGTGAAAATGTAAAAGCCCTGCTGCAGGAAACCGCTGACAAAATTGACACGGTCAATTATCCCTACGCTAACGGCTGGAGCCAGTATCTGGGCTACGGCAGAATAAACGCTGACCGCGCCGTGCTGACCGCGCCGGGATATACGAACACTCCAATCGAAAGAAAGATAACCTTTACTGGCGCTAAAGGCAAAATAAATGAAGGCAAAGGCCGTATC
Source organism: uncultured bacterium (assembly GCA_964499565.1). Classification (GTDB taxonomy): domain Bacteria; phylum Auribacterota; class UBA3054; order UBA3054; family CAZCLS01; genus CAZCLS01. Next base: position 5,578 of record CAZCLS010000057.1, on the reverse strand, counting down.
AAGGCTAAATTGTCCCAGATAGAACCTCCTCCGGCTGGATTTTATGAAACCGCCTTAGTCCGCCTGAACGGCACGATTATCGCCCAGTTCGGTAAAGGCGGCTGGAAATGGAACAGCAAGGGAACAAAAGGTAAAAA
>CAZCLS010000057.1:0-5341 GCA_964499565.1 uncultured bacterium | reverse complement strand
GCTTTGTCGCCCGAAGCGGCGCGGGCGTCGGCCAGGGCGAAGCGGGCCTGCATAGCCCTGCTGCCTGCGGGATGGGCTTTCAGAAAGTTCTGGCATTCGCGCACAACGTCCTCCTGGATTTCTTTAGCGTCTTCGGGCTTGCTGCCGGCCGTGCAGGCTTCGATCATTTTCGTCCGGATCTGCATCTGTTCTTCCCACTTCAGTTTTTCATTTTCAAGCATGCCGTTATATGTTTCTAATGCTTGTTCGTGCTCACCGGCTTTGGTCAGGCAGTCTGCCATCTGAAGAGAAAGCTGCTGCTGTTCGTCTTTGTTGCGGGTGTGTTGCAGGGCCTTCTGAAAATGTTCGGCGGCCTTGTCATACTGTTCTCCGGCCTGGTAGATGCCAGCTGCAACCGATTCGCGTTCTTGAGGAGAATCCGCGTCATTCATGGCATCCAGGGCCAGCGTATTCACGAAGTCATCGTCACCTGCTTTCGCTGCTTCCAGGGCGCATTTCTCGCGGTAGCGGCTTTTTTCATACTCATATTCCGCATCATTCAAAAGTCCCTTGTACAGTTCCAAAGCCTGAGCATGGTCTCCTTTTTCAGCTTGGACGGAAGCGGTTAAAGTTTTGATATTTTCATCCTGCTTTTGGGATTCAAGAAACGTCAAAGCCTCATCCAACTGCTTGGTTTCCGTATAGAGCTCAACTACTTTGTACGCAGCGGATGAGTCTTCGCGCGAAAGTTCTTTGTAACACTCGATAGCCTGCTCGGTTTTGCCGGCTTTGACATACACATCAATCATCTGGTATTTCTCCCACGGGGAAAGATTATCGAGGCGCTTACCGGTGTTTTCAAGCAACGCTTCCAGCTCTTCCGTTCGATTGCCGTCCACAAAAGCCTGAGCCAGGCAGTTTAACATATCAGGTGACGCGGTAGCAGGATTTTTCTTATACTGTGCCTCCATGGCAGCAAGCGCTTCATCGGTTTTGCCTGCCTGCCTGGCAATGCCCATATACATATCCCAGGTTATCGAGTTGCCTATCATCCCATGGGAGTCATCGGAGCTTGGCGGAGTAAGCGATGAGATCGTTTTCCAGGCGGTTTCGTTATCGCCCGTTTCTAAAGCGATAGATGCTTTCATGGCAGTCAGCATCGGGCGAATCTGCTCGAACAACTGGTTTCCTTCCAGTCCTTTCATAGCCTGGTCAATATAGGTGCCGGCCTGCTCATAGTTTCCCTGTTCTATATACAGCTGAGTCAGGCCGGCCTGAAGAAGAGATTTATACATACCATCGAATTTACCCGTTACGGATTCGAGTACCTTCTGCTGAATGTCACTGTCACAGTCTTCGAGCGTTTCGAACCATTGAAAATAAATTTGCAGCCGTTGCTCGTCAACCTGGGTTAATGAAGCCGCTTCGTCAATCAACTTCAGTGCCTGGTCATAATCTTCTACCGCTGCGACCACGGACGCGGCCGACTGCAGGCTCTGCATTGTGCGATTATCCTGAAGGAACAGATCCACAAATTCAGTCGCGTTAAAGGTAAGGTCATAGGAGTTAACCAAATCGGCGATTGCATTGCAGATGGAAGCCACATCATCCGGGTCGGGCTTCATGGCAAGCAGTTTCTGATAGCAGGCCAGGGCTTCAGCAGGTTGTTCGAGTTTTTCGTACAGTGATCCGAGCTCTTTCAGCGTGTCTGTGTCATCGGGATTGGCTGCGGCTAATTCCATCACCAAATCCAAAGCTTTTTCCTTTTCTCCAAGCTCCAGATATAAATCAATCCGTTCCTGTTGGGATGAATGATCATAATAATCTTCCTGGGACATGATACGTTCCAAAACTATGATTGCTTCGGCTTTCATTCCCATTTTTTTGTACATATTCATGATTTTCCGTAATGCACGATTTTCCAGTTTGGGATTGTCCAGAAGCTGCCGGCACACAAGCACCAGTTTATCGCGGTCAGTTTTGGTATTATAGAGCGAAAGCAGTCGCGTCAAAATATCTTTGCGATCATCAGGATCGGTTGTCTGTTCCAGAAGATGTTCGGCATACGTCATAACGTCGGGGACATCAAGGTTATCCATCGTTTCAATAATTGAAAGTTTGATTTTGACTGAAAGATCCTGCTGCTCCAGCCACTGAGCGGCTATCCGGCCAATATCATCCGGAGAACCATACGATTCAAGCATTGTAAGTTTTGTTTCCATTGAAATATCCGTACGCTCTAACCAGCGACTCGCGATCAGCGTGCTCTCTTCCGTGGAGCCGTGCAATTTTGCCATGCGAAGATATGTTTCACCATATTCCCGGATCAATTCTGCATCTTCATCCGTGCCAAACCAGTTTTTAAGTGTTATATATTGAGTTTCATTCTTACCGGTGCGTCCGAGCATATCGATATACTGATCCCCATACTGGAGAATGCAGGCGCGATTGGTCAGTGCCAGACCCATTCGTTCCACAAGCCGGTTAAGGGCTTCGGTGTTTTTGAATTGGCTGTACCACCTGAACATGTCATTAATCTTGTCCAGAGGGCATTCTTCCGGTTTCAGGTATTCGGACGCGATGCGTAGGGCTTCATCATTCTTATTCAGCATTGCATAATACCCGATGATATCTAATGCTATCTGCATTTTCTTGTCGGCCGGAGCGTTTTCCAAACGGTATTTCATGGTTTCTTCGATCCGCGGCAGTAAATCCATGTCAATCAATTCAAATTGAATCATCTGCAGTTCATCTAAATCAATGTCACCTTTGCGTGCGTCACCGAAAAAGTTCTCCAGCATTTGATCCCGTTCGTCTGTTCGTTCCAGGGCGTGCAGTATTTTAATTGCCTTGACGCGCACATCAACATCTGAGGATTGTTTAGACGCTGAAACTAACAAATCACAGGTCAGTTCTGTAAGACCATGATCATAGGATATTGTCGCAAGTTCTTCATAATAGGCGCAGTTGGTACCTGCCGTTGCCAGAATATCCCGGATAAATCGTTCTATACGGACGGGATCATTTATTTTACGGCACAATGTATCAAAATTCGCTCCGTTGCATTTGTGGAGAAACGACAATTTGCATACCTCAAACGCGCGCTGATAGTTGCTAAGTCGGGTGTATTTGCCGGATAGTTCTTCCAGACAATTTTCAAATGAGTAATTGTCTACTGAGCAATCCATAGTTTTAAGTACGTTCCAGGCCGCGTCAAGCGCGGTAATACGCTGTGCGGCTTCGGGCCATTTTATTGTTACCAGGGGGTCAATAATATCAAGTTTGTCAGAATTAAATTCTGCCTGACCGAGTGTGTTAATCAGCATCTGAAATGCATCATTCGTTTCCCCGCCATGTAACATCAGTTGCAGCCGGGAAGAACAAAAAGCCACCCCCGTCGTTGTGATGGAGCTGTTTGCCTGCAATACGCGTGCGGCAGCTTCATAATCATCCAGTTCTGTATACAGTGCATACAGTTGCCTGATCTGTGATTTCTTTTCCTGTGTGCTGGCCAGAAGCGGAATGATGGTCTCCCGCAGCTCGATTTCTCTGTCATACCATTCTGCCTTGTGCAACGAGTCTGCAATCGCCGTCAATATTTCCGGTGAATCAGGATATTGGGCCAGCATCTCATTGATAAATGCTTCATCGACGTCATCCTTCAGATTGGCAATGGCTTCAATGCATTCAGCCTTGCTTTTGATCGTATCGGAGCGGCATAACAAAGCTTGCAGAAGTTCCTGTGCCCGATCAGTATAGCCGGCTCTTTTTAGCGTTTTACTCAGAGAAAATGTTATCGCGGCCGAAGGCGTATCGTTGCTGATAATCGTATCAACTAATTCAAGAATTTTCTGTTTGTGGGTTTTCGGGTAATCATATAATGAAAAAAGAGGGGCATACGCTTCATATCGTTGAGCGCAATTCGTTGCCAATGCAGCGGCTTTCGCGCACAATTCCGGATATTCACGTATTTTTCTGTCATATGGCACTCTTTCAGCTTCAATTTCAATCATGCACAGGTCGAACGGGGATAATGTATTTGAAGCGCGTACCGTGGCTAACAATGCATCTTTTTCCGTTTGGTTGATTCTGTAGTCCGACAAACGTGGTATGCTGTTATTGAAATGTTTAACGATAATAGAAGTGTTGGTTTGATTGCTCAAGTCTTCCTTGATTATAGCCAGGGCTTCCTTATCTTTATTCTTCCCTATAAGAAGCCGTGCAAGATAATATCCTCCTTCGGGAACAGCACGCCACTGTGGTTTAATCAATTCTATTGCCCAATTTAATTCGCGATCATCATCTTCATACGTATCAACCATGCTGTAAATACTGGCTGCCCAGCTGTTCTTTTCATCGCCTGTGCGTGCTTTGGTATACGCGAGATTGTATTCTCCGGCAGCTTCATTCCGTTTGTTGAGGCCGAATAGTGTTTCAGCATAATACAGGTGGGGGAGTAGTGCGTCGGGAGCAATAACCATTGCCTGCTTGAAACAGTCGGACGCACGGGATGACTCGCTGTAACGATTCAGGAAACATCTCCCCAGGGCATACAGAATATCAGGATTACCGGGATCCGCCTCGAGTTCTTTGCGCAGCTCTTCGATTGACCGGTCGTCGTGCATAAGCAGGTCTTCTTTGACCTGCAGGATAATATTGGTGTATTTGCCATGACCGCTGACGTAGAGCGTTCGCGCTTCGACCGCGGCAGAGGGAGACGCGGATAATCGGCCGGTAGTCTGCTGCTGTTCTGTAACACTGTTTGTCGGGATATCCGGCAAGGTAGACTCAGCCGGTTTACTGTTGCAACCGAAAAGTAAGATTATCAGTAGGGTTGATGCAAGCCACACACATGTTTTCATAGTAAATGATCCCTTGTTTTACGGTTGCCTGTAATGCGCACTATGTGAACAGGCAGAAATTACACATACCTGACGCGATACTCCAGTATAATAAAAATGCCGATTGAATGCAATGATGATTACATTTCATTATGTCGGACATGTCGGACCGGTCTGACAAGTCTGACAAGTCCGACAACCATTCACCATCATCCATTCTTCAGAACCATCGTTTGAACCAGGATCGAATGCCGCCGGATGCTTTCACCACTACTAACGGTTTGTCACACAGTGTTGCCACCCGTTCCGGGATGGTATTATGCGACATCTGATAAATCAACGGTTCGCGGGTAGTGCCGAGTATGATCACATCATAATCGGTTGCCTCGGCAACGATTGTTTTGGGAACGTTTGTGGCGGTAATGGTTTTGATCTTTATCCGGTTGCGGATGTCTTCAGAAATAATGGTTTGATTATTGACAAATGTTTGCGCGTCGAATGGTCCCCGGCCGGAATCGATG
>CAZCLS010000056.1:6879-13199 GCA_964499565.1 uncultured bacterium | reverse complement strand
TTTTTATAATAATTGATATTTTTCAACTATATAGGTATACTGAAATATGAAATATATTTTCTTATTGCTTGCTCTATTTCTTCTGTTCCCTCGACCGGCAAAATGCGCCATTGTTATAAACGAAATCAATTATAATCCGCAAGGCGCCGGTGATCTCACGGAATTTATTGAACTGTTGAATACCGGCTCCGCTCCAGTCCATCTTGATGGCTGGTTCTTGAGCAACGCCGTTTCCTATACCTTCCCGGAACAGACAGTAATTCTACCCGGCGAATTCTGCCTTGTCGCGAAAAACCCGGCTGCCTTTTATGAAACCTATCCTTTGGCCCGGCATGTCTATGGTCCGTTCGACAACAATTCTCAGCTTGATAATGGCGGTGAACAAATTCTCCTGATTACCCCTGACGGGGATCGTGTTACCGACGTCACATATGACGACGATCCGCCCTGGCCTTCAAGTCCTGATGGCGACGGGCATACATTGGAATTGAGCAGTCCTGCTCTTAGCGCCGCCGGACCGACGGCCTGGAAAGCCAGCAGGATTACGGGCGGCACACCCGGCGCGATTAATTCAACCTTTGATGCCTCGGCGATCTACGCTGAGCTATCCCGTTCTCCGCTTGCCCCGGCGGCGGCTGACACGGTTGATATTTATGCCGATGTCAAAGCCGGCTCGGTTCAGCAGGCAACTCTTTATTATTTTGACAGCCTGACCTGGAAAAGCGCCTTGATGACAAACAGTTCCGGCTCAGTCTGGCACTATACTCTGCCTCCCGCTCCTGATAAAACCTGGGTCAGTTACTATATTCTATTCGTCTCCTCTAACGCCGATTCCTATAAATATCCTCCCAATGGATATTCCTATTATCAGGTTACTGATTCTCCGGTTGCCTCGGATTCGTTAGTTATCAATGAAATCATGTATCACAGTTCTCCGACCGTTTCAACCCTTTCATATGAATATGTTGAACTGCTGAATACAAGTACTACTGCTATCGATGTCGCCGGATATACCTTTGAATCGGTCAACCTGCCGCTTACCTCTTTGATTATTCCGCCCGGCGGTTACCTGGTTTTATCGGACGCGCCTGCCGTTCTACAGGATGTATACGGCCCGGTCTCTCCGCTGATAGCCTGCGATATCAGTCTTGATAATGCCGGCGAAACCTTGCATCTATACGACCAGAACGGCCGCGAACTCTGCCAGGTACCCTATGGTGTGTCAGGCGAATGGCCGTCCTCCCCGAACGGTACTGGCCCGAGTCTCGAACTGCGCAGCTCATTTATGGATCTTACCGATCCCGCCAGCTGGCTGCCGTCGGCCGGTCTGGGCACTCCCGGCTCACGAAATTCTGCCGCTGTCTCCGGCGCCTTCGGCCGGTTCAGTTCTGTCACGCTGAATCCTCCCGAGCCTGAAGCGTTTGAGCCGGTTCATTTAACAACCCGCCTTACCGCTTCCCTGCCGGTTCAATCGGCTGAAATTATTATTCATACCGGCACATGGCATACAACTGCTATCCAATTGTATGACGATGGTACCCATGGGGACGGCAGTGCCGGTGATGGTGTGTATGGAGGCGAGATTCCCGGTTACCCCGAACTTACCTATGTCTGGTTTTATCTCCGGGCACGTTTGAATGATAGTACGGAACTTTTATATCCACCCCCTCAACAGGCTAATCCAGTTAATCTGCGAGTCCGCCTTTCAGGCAGTGGTATCAATTCAACCGTGTCTCCTACCCGAAACTGGCAAGTCTCAACGAATTCCGGCAATGCTACTTCCAGTGAATTATACATGTATCTTAGTGACCCGGGCAATGTCTTAGTCGACGATGTCCGCATAACCTACGGTTCCACCCAATATATTCCCAACGGCACGTTTGATCGTGATGATGGCGGTTGGCATAAAAACGGCAATCATGGCGGCAGCTGGTACGATTCCTCGCAGGGATATTATTATCGCGGCTGTGAACAGATTGTCGCGACTGGCTCCGGTTCAAGCGAACAGCACAGTTTTAACCGCTATACCTTTCCCGCTCTGAACGAAAACGGCACGACCTACCGGTTGATGTACGCCTACCGCCTGCCCTATGAACGCTGGCTCTGGTATCATACCGGTCCGCATTCATATTCAAATGTATATATTAATGAACTCATGGCCCAGAACTCCGCTACACCGGTAAACGGCCTGACTGATTTCTCCGACTGGATCGAACTCTACAACGGTAATGCCTTTCCCCTTCCGGCAGGCGGCATGCGCCTGAGTGACAATCCCGGCAACCCGGATAAATGGCAGATTCCCGCCGGAATCGTCATTCCCCCGTATGGATTTCTTATTATCCGTGCCGATGGCGATGGCAACGGTCTTCACACCAGTTATAAACTCGCCCAGGAAGGCGAATCGCTCAGCCTGTATTCACCGGCCGGCATTCTCCTTGATTCAATATCTTTCGGAAGTCAGTTTCCTGATATTGCCTTCGGCCGCGTTGCCGATGGCGCTCCGCAATGGTCACTTCTTTCCACCCCTACCCCGGGTAAACCCAACAGATTGGACTTGTATTCCGGCCTGCATCATACCGCTGTGCCTGAAACATCTCATCCCGGTGGTATGTATTACGGCACTCAATATGTAACCTTGTCAGTCACATCTCCAGCTGCCCGCGTATACTACACTACTGACGGATCGCTTCCCGGGACCAACGCAACGCTCTATACCATTCCGATTGTCATTAGCACTTCAACCGCAATCCGGGCCAGGAGCTTCGAACCCGGTTTTCTTCCCAGTGCCGTCGCTACCTGGACACTCCTGATCGATGAACAGTCATCGCTGCCTTTGGTCTCAATGGTGGCCGAACCGGATAAACTCTGGGATCCTGAATATGGCATCTACATCAATGAAATCAAGGATGTTGAAATCCCCATGAGTATCGCGATGTACGAACCAGACGGCTCTGAAGCGTTCAGTATTAATGCCGGCGCCCAGATATTTGGTCTGAATATTTTCCGGTTCGCCCAGAAACCTTTTTCCATCTTTACCCGCGGTAAGTACGGCAGCGACCCGGTTAATTATCAGATTTTCCCCGATACCTATATCAATGTTTTTAAAAATTTTGTTATGCGCAATGGCGGCGATGACTGGCCCGATGCTCATTTCCGCGATGGCATGAGCGTGAAACTTTTAGATGGCCGCATGGCCATCGCCCGTCAGGCCTACCGCCCATGCCTGGGCTTCCTCAACGGTCGCTTCTGGGGTATTTACAACCTGCGGGAAAAAGTAAACGAACATTATCTCGCCGCCCATTTCGGCGCCGATCCAGCTGCCATCGATTTTCTTGAATCCGACCTTGGCATCCCTATGCAGGTCATTCAGGGCAGTTCCGACCATTATACCGCCATGCTCGACTTTATCGCTGCTAATGACATGACATTACCCGCCAATTATGCCTATATTAAAACCCAGATGGATGTCGACAGTTTGCTTGAACTGCTTATCGCCGAAGTCTATACCGACAACAGCAGCTGGTACCACAACCGGAAATGGTGGCGACCGCAAACTCCTGAAGGTAAATGGCGCTGGATTTTGTTCGACCTTGAACGCGGATTCCATGATCCGGCCCGTAACCGGGTCTCTGATATTTATAACAATTTCGACCTGTTCCGGATGCTTTGTGAAAACCCGGAATTTAAACGCGACTTCTGTCAGAAACTTGCCGCGCACCTTTCGTCAACCTTCGAGGCGGAACGCGTAATGCATTTTATCGATGAGGCGCAAGCCGTGCTCAGTAATGATATGCCACGCCATGTCGCCCAGTGGAGTTCTGAAGGCGGTATCGCCTCAATGGCCGCCTGGGAATCGGAAGTATCAGGCATGCGTGATTTTGCCCGGGGCCGGCCTTCCGTTGTGTATGATAATGTTAAATCGCTGTTCGGCATTTCCGGTGTCTGTGATGTCTTTCTCCGGGCTACTCCTTCGGAAGCAGGATTTATCAGCGCCCAGGGCGTTACGCTGCCGGACACACTGACAAAGGCTCGCTTCTTCACCGATATGCCCTTGACTCTGGCCGCGCTCCCGAAACCGGGATACCATTTTGTTCAGTGGAATGAATATCCCATGGAAACTGTTACACTCTTTCCCGCCGGCTCGGTATGGCGTTATAACGATTCCGGCGCCAATCTCGGTACTGCATGGTACCAGACCGGCTACGACGACAGTTCCTGGTCCTCCGGCTCAGCCCAGTTCGGGTATGGCGACGGTGACGAAACCACTGTTCTGAATTACGGCCCAGACGCTAATAATAAGTATATAACCTACTATTTCAGGACTACATTTTCCATCCCGGATCCTGAGGCATTTATTGACGTGCAACTCGAATTGCTTAAAGATGACGGGGCGGTCGTCTATCTTAATGGCTCAGAACTCCTGCGCTCTAATATGCCCGAAACTCCTGTTGATTATCTGACACTCGCCGGGTCCGCCGTCAGCGGAAGTAACGAAAGTAATTTCACTCCCTATTCTATCCCCCCCTCAATGCTGAACAGCGGAGATAACCTGCTGGCTGTTGAAATCCATCAGGCCGATCCCACCAGTTCCGATGTGAGTTTCGACCTTGCGCTGAACACTACGCGGCGTAACGATGCCGGTTTAATTGTTCTCGGTTATAATCCCGTGCTGACACGGGAACACCACTCAAATACTTTTATCACTGCTGAGTTTGCCTCCTCGGGTCTGGCTATGATACCGGAACAGATCACCACCCAGTCCGTTTTCCGGGCAACAGGCATCCCTTACTACGCTTCGGGGACAATTGCTGTTCATTCAAACGCGTCCCTCCAACTCGGTCCCGGTGTGGAACTGCGTATGCCCCCCGGCGCTTCGATCTATGTTCAAGGCGCGTTAGCGCTTCTGGGCTCTTCAAATAACCCGGTAAGACTCACCGCTCAGTCCAATACCTGGGGTTCTCTGGTGCTGCTCAATATGACCACAACGGCCATGTTATCCAATGTGGTGATTTCCGGCGCAACTGCTGCCGAAAACACCTTGCGTGACAAAGCAGCTGTTTCCTGTTATAAATCGGATGTCTTTCTCTATAATGTCGTCATTACTAATGCCCCGTACCCGTTTTTTGCTCAATACGGTCGGATTCAAATCAGAAATTGTCTGCTGCATTCAGATGCTGTTTGTGACATGATTAATGTAAAACATTCACCCTATGTGCTGGTCGAAGGATGTGAATTGTATGGCGGCTATGCGCCGGATACCGATGGCGTCGATTTCGATGATGTTACCTTTGGTATTATCCGCGCCAATACTGTCCGTGATTTTCTTGGCAGTAACAATGACGGCCTGGATATTGGCGGTTCACAAACCGTCATGATTGAAAGCAACCTGATTCTGCGCTGCGCTGATAAAGGCATCTCGATCGGCCAGGGCGCTCACGTATTTGCTGCTCATAATATTATCGCAGGCTGCCAAAAAGGTGTTGGTCTGAAAGACCTGGGGTCTTTCGGCACTATTATCAATAATACTATCTATGACACATTAACCGGCGTCTCGTGTTATGAAAAACATGGAAGCCGGGGCGGCGCCGGAGCCGATGTACACAATACTATCATTCTCCGTTCAAGCGCCGATTCCATCTTTTTTGATGAATTTTCCTCCGTTACCTCCTCCTATTGCCTGTCCGATCGTGATCAATTGTCCGGTATCGGCAACCTGTTTGCCGATCCGCTCCTGACCGACCCGGACAACGGTGATTTCTCATTGACGTATGATTCACCCTGCATTAATGCCGGTGATCCAGATAGTCCGTACGACCCGGACGGCACCCGCGCCGATATCGGCGCTTTATATTTACCCGTGCCGGAACCCGGCTTGTTCATGGCTCTCACTCTCGCTGCCCTGGTTGTACTCCGTTCGCGTCCCTTCAGAATTTGTGAGTGAAAAGATTGACCTGTGCTGCAGATCGTGTTTGTCAGACCGGTCGGACTTGTCAGACTTGTCGGACCTGTCGGACCTGTCGGACACATCCACCCCGGTAAAAAAAGGCACATGTCCAACCTGACCAGTTAAAAAGCCGGCCTCATCCGTCGAAAGCCGGACAGGTCGAGACCGGCTACAATTTAGTTGTCAGGGTTCGGGGTTCGGGGTTCACACCATTACTCCAGTACTCCATTATTCCACCGCTCCAATCTCTGAACCATCATCAATCCCTATTGAACAGACCCTGGTGGTACACGCCGTTGGCGGTACGCCGGTGAATAAGATTGTTCTGCAAAAGATTGCCTTCTCCGTATTCTCCCGGGCTGTCACTCAATAGCAT
>CAZCLS010000056.1:0-6779 GCA_964499565.1 uncultured bacterium | reverse complement strand
TTATCATAATGATGATCGCTCGTGACTTCCCTCCCGGCCCAGGGCGGCAGGCTGATCTCCATGTCTTCATCCTCGAATTCAATTTCCGCCACCACCAAACCATCATTCAATCCATGAAACTCATCGACTTCCCAGGTCATATTCTCCCACTCAACATACCAGCGGGTTTTTTCTATTACATGACCGCGAGCCATGGTCTGCATCATTTCTTCAGCATCTTCCCGCGGTATGACATACTCATACTCAGCCCTGGTGCAACCGTGACGGGATCCTTTAACTGTCAGACAGGCTTCCTTTCCCATCACTCGTACCCGCACACAACATTCCCGGCTGACTAATAAAAATGCCTGGCGGCACGCCACTGGATTGGCATGGGTTCGCCACGAGTCATTCACAATCAGAAATTTACGTTCTGTTTCTTTAGGCATAGCATGTCCTTGTATATCATGGTTATTTCTTTTTTGTGCGCCGTTCGGCCCGCTGTCTGGCCTGCTGCATCGCGCCTAATGCCGTTCCTTCGACTTCATCGGTTTTTTCTCCACCCGCTTCAGCTTTAGTTTCATTCGATGATTGTTTTTCTTTACCCGTTCTACCGGATTTCATATATTTCATGATGCGGCGTATCTTCCGCATATCAGGCAGTCGTATCCACGCCGTTTTCCGGTCCTCCGGTTGTCGTTCCGTTATCTCGTTCCTGACAGCCTGCGATAGAACCCGGGACAACACTCCAGTTCTGCGTTGTACAATCTCCAGCAGAAATACTATCAAAGCGCCAATAATCAGCCAGACCGATAAATCCGCCTGCCTGCTTCGCTTGGGAAGATCGTCCCAGATTGCTGCTAAGGCACTGCGTTCTTTTCCGCCGGTCGATTCTGCCAGGTGCTGCAGCACTGGCCGGCCACGGTCGTCTGCCGGAGGCATGTATTCAGGTGAATATGGCAGGCATACCGGATTCTGAATTACCGGCTGTAATCCAGGAATGCACACTGACGCCAATACGGTTTCACTTCCCTGCAACAGCACGTCGGCCGCAAGCAGGTCGGCGTTCTCCCAGTTCATCTGCTGTTCAGTCGCTTCCGGTATGGCTCCTGCCACACCCCGCACCACGCTCACTACAGGGATTGCTGAAAACGATTCACCGTGCCGCTCAGGATCGAGATGCAGTTCAATCCGGCACACGCCATTCCGCACATGCTGGAGTATTATCATGTTATCAGGCAATCTGTCCCTGTCTCCCATACTCCAGCGGGCCATACATCCGAAAAAATCACCGACACCACTCCAACCGGCTATCGGTCCGCTGTATTCTCCATCCGCTTCGCCGGTGTAACACACAATCCTGCCCCGCCCGGAAAACCATGAAGCCACTACCGGCGCTTCATATTCATCACAGGTTATCACCCCCAGGCTCGCATCGGGTTTCAGATAACACAGGCTATATCCCCCGATATCCGGAACATCCACGGGCAGCCGGTCGGACAGCATACTGAATCCGCCGGTTATTTTTACCGGTGTCCGCTCTTCGATAAACGCGCTGCGGGCGACACTGAATGTATCCTGGGCAAACAAGCGCGGTATCTCTTCCGCGTTATCAGTAAAGAATATCTGTCCGTTACCTATTTTGGCTATGTCTTCCAGTAACGCCGCGTCAGCATCGCGCCGCGTGCCAAGACCGATGACACTGACCGTGATGTTCGCTTTCGCGCACTGTTCCAGCAGTTCTCTATATTTTCCCGGTTCTTCAGAATCTGCCGCGTCCGCAAAAAGAATGATATGCCGGTTTCCTGCTTCCGCCTTTGCCAGCATGCCGGCTGCGGCCGACAGGGCTTCATAGATGAAGATGCCGCCTCCCATCGATTCAATCCGCAGAATATCTCCTCTATACATTTCGTTGTTCGCCACGGTATCGCGCTGGACTATCACATGGGCTGCACTGTCAACCGCTATTACACCGAATTCATCCTGTTCCGACAGCAGGTCAAGCACCTGGACCGCCCCGATATTCGCAAGGTCCATCTTTGTTTTGCCTGAACCTGCCGACATACCCATACTGCCTGACCTATCCATAGCGACTGCAATGGCTAATTTGAATTTGCGGTGCTCTTGTCTTAATTCCATCGACACCGGAAGAATCGGGTCCAAGGCGGATTTGAAGTAACCTCCGGGTCCATACCCGTTTTTTCCTCCCGTCAGCATCAATCCGGAACCGCTGTGCGTTACCCAGGCTGCCAAACGCTCCATACCAAGCTGCCCGATGTCATTTGCCGGTATATTCTCCAGCAACACACCCGAATAGCCTGCCAGTTCTTCTAATGTCCACGAACAGTCGGATGCCCGTTTTTCTACGGTTTCAAGTCCCCCGCGCGCCAGCAGGTTCGCTAATCCGGATGTTGCCAAAGGCTTGACACACAGCAGCGGCAGGTTACCCTGTATGCCCACTAATATTCTCGCCCGGTTATTCTCCGGAACCGGATCAGTTCCTTCACCCGTCACTTCCAACTGATACCGGCTCACTCCCGGTCCGGACGCGGTATCTCTGAATACCAAGGGGAACACTCCCGCTGATACTGTTTTTGTTCCCGACGATATTACTGCGTTATCCCGAAAAAACGAAAATGATATTGTCTGGCGCCGCGGTGAAAAAATCAGGGCGGTTATATAAAATGACTCACCCGGAAGCACTGAGTCCGGAGCATCAATCTCCTGGATTGCGCAATCATCAATTACCGCCCTTTCCAGCAGCCGGTAATCTATCGCTATCCCCCGGCCGGCTGCTTCTACTATTGCATCGTCAGGATTCGTTCCCGTCCAGCGTCCGTCTGACAAGACTAACACCCTTCCGGCGCCATTCTCCGGTATCAGCGATTCCGCCAGTTTCAGTGCTTCCGCCAGGTTGGACTGGTCCGTTCCCGGATCAGTTATAAACCCTGAAAATGTGCCGAACTGGGGCGCTTGCTCGACCAATGCTCTCGCACCGTATGAAACAACGGCAACCTGATTCTTTCGTCCCATTGCCGATGCAAGTATCTTTATTAATTCTTCCTGCCGCTCTGTACTGTCGGCCGGCATCGATTTGCTGCGGTCCGCCACGACAACAACAGTGCCGCCACTGCTTGTTATCTGTATAACCGGCCTGCTCATCGCCAGAATTACCAGGGTTATAACCAAACCGCGCAGCAGCGTAAGTATCCCCGTCGGCATCCGCAGCAGATACAGCAGCAGCCCGAATGGTATTATAAGCACCAGCCATACCGGTTGTATCAAATACATCATACCCTGCCTCCCGCGCGTGCCGTGGCATATTGGTGCACCGCAAGGCCTGCCAGTGCGGCCGCCAGCGCTATCCACATCAAACCTGCGTATTCCTTTTGCAGCGTCCGCTTGTCAAGCCAGTCACCCCACGTGCCGCTGCATAATATCTGCAGATCTGATTCTTCCGGAGCGGTAAATTGAACCGCGAATACTATCGATGTTCCACTGCCATTTTCCAGGCGGTACATCCCCGGTTCTTCTGTCTCTATCGTGGCTGTCCGGTTTATGATCGGTACCTGCCGAGTCCGGTTGTCAGGTTCGTGTACCGTTATTTCTCCGGTTAATGTTTCTGAATGATATTCCAGCGGTACTCCTGCCCGTATGTTTGATTCGCGTATGCCCGGTTGATTCTCAGCCCGCCAGTTCAGTATGTTCCAGAATAGTACCGGCCAGTTCGGTGTCGTGTCCAGCGTGCTTAATTCGGGGACATACTGCATATGAAGAATATGTTCACCGCTTACCCTCTTCTCATCCGTCATAAGAACGATATTCCCCACCGATATCACCGGCTTGCCCGGCAGCGTCATTGTCGGCGACGCGCCCCAGGCAACTCCCTCAAGATGTAATCCTTCTGCTACCGGATGCCCGTGGTCGATAATAAACGGCCCGGTGTACGATTGACTTTGTTGACCGCTTTCGCATTGCACTATCCATACTTCGCCGGTGCCGGCTGCAGAATTATCTGAATCCGTTATCAGCAGTTCAGGATGCATACGCCTTTCCTCAAACATTCCGGTAACCGTTAACGCTTTGCGAATCCGGGCGGCCGTGACAGTATTACTGATCACCAGAGCTGTTCGCACTCGTTTTTCCGGGGTGGGAACAAGCATTATTTCATTATCAAGCGGCATGCTGTCCATCGTCAGCCGGGCCCGTACTAACGGAACATCGCGGAGCACATCAAAGCGCACTCTGACCGGATCGCTGTTTGACAGAATCAGCGCGCGCTCGAGCACAATGCCTCGCTCTCCATATTCTACCTGCAGCTGTGTTTTCACAGGATACCCGCCCGATCCCGCTATTTCAAGCAGACACCGCTCGCTTTCACTCCCCCGGCTCCGTGATGCCCCAACAAATCCAGCGTTTACTAACGGCGAGCCGAACGCTTTCCAGATTATGCGGTCTGTCTCTATGGCGTGTTCCGGTGCATGGTCGCTTACAACAAGTATCCGGGTCGCCGGCCCGCCTAATTCCAGTGCCAATACTATGGCTTCTTCTAATTCCGCGGCTGGAGCAGTGCAGTGCCACTGTTCAAACAACCGAGTTAGTCCTGATGCCGATATCACTTCCGGTTCAAGCCGTCGCGGATTATTCCCGCAAAGTATCAGCTGGACTGCATGGTAATTCCCACGGGCAATTTCCTTCTTGAGAAACGCCATGGCCCTGTCGCGGGCACTGCCTGCCTCGGGACCGGCTGCCATCGATGCCGAATTATCCAGAATGACTATAAGCCTTCTCCGCATCGATGTTACGGGCACCCGCGGATCTGTCGCGGCGCAGATCAGCAATAAAATTATTGCCAACTCAAGCAAAAAAAGCCACGGCAATATCAGTCTTTGTACGCGTGTCCCACCCTCTTTGGCTCTGAGCATGCTTTGCCACAGCATAAGACTCGATACCGGCTGCCGGCGAAACCTGTTTCTGAACAGGTAAATTGATATAAATACCGGTACGGCCGCCAGAGCAAATAATGCGAGTGGATACATCAGCAGCGGCATCAGGCTACTCCCAGGATGCGATTCTTCTGCAGCTCGTTCAGCTGCCAGGTTTCTACGATATCCTCAGCGATCATCGGTACCATCACCGCTCCAACCTGGCGGCAGGCGCGGTACCAGCTCTGCTGATGCCGACGAACTGCCTCGCGATAGCGCTTCTCCACTACCGCGTCGATGAATACTTCCAGCTCCTCTCCCGTTTCCATGTCGGTCAGCCGTGTGTTGCCGCGCCGCGTCGGCTCGATGTCTGTCCGTGCTGATACCTGGATCACCGTCAGCGCCGCGGCGTTTTCAGCCGCTATTCGCATGCTCTGCAACGGATCGCCCGCCCACAGCAGATCGCTTATGAGCACACGCATTCCGTTCTTGCGCCAGCGCGCCGGCATGGTATGCCAGGCCCGGTCTAACGTTTCTGAAGATTCAAACGTGATACCCGTCCATGCTCCCGGGCTGTCTGTGCCGTTCATAACGGGATGCACGCCTTCCCGGATCATCCAGGCAGCATGAGAACAGCGTGCGTTCGCGGCCGCGGCAGCCATCACGGCCGCCAGGCCCAGCACTCCCGCTGTTTTCCGGCTTCCCGGCAGTGCCATCGAACGCGAACAATCTATGATGATATCAATGTGCGGACACACTTCTTCTCTGAACAGTTTGACGATCAACATGTCGCTGCGGCCATACACACTCCAGTCGATCCGGCGCAGATCATCTCCCGGCTGGTATTCCCGGTAATCCTTGAAATCAAGCGATGCCCCCGCCAGGTTCCCGGTTTGAATACCCGTCTCACCGCGCATCGCTTCCCGCGGAACTTCCAGACTATACCGCATCCCGGCCTGTTCGCCGTCACGCAAATAACCGCGATACTGTTCATCCATACTATTGTCTGCTGATCCATTATTCACTGTGAATCTCGATCACCGCTGCCGGAGCAACCGGCCTGAAAGCGCTAAATTGCCGGGCAAACCAGCGCGCGTGCAAAAGGGTTATTACCAGCGCCCATATTGACGCCGCATACAGATGCATTACCTGAGGATAATTGTGAGCAAAATCCCGCATTAATGCTAATAGGTTGAACACTTTCCAGAGACCGTAGTCGCTTGATAATGTTTCCCGCCACACAATCTCCGCAACTATCGGCAGCAAACTGCCGCAGATCGCCAGTATAACTGCCACGAGCCAGATAAGGGTTTGTCGTATGTACTTTTTCAAAAGTATCCGCCATAGTGCATGCGCTGTCATCACGTACCCATACACATACAACAAAAGAGCCAGTACGAAAAAACAATTATCTGTATTTTTGGCAATATATGAAGTGAATAGAATGGTAAGCAGACCCAGCGCCATTGCCCAGAGCACACCACCTGCCGCCCCGTTATAAAACAAAAACGCGGCAATCCGTTTTATGCCGCCCGGTATTGTCCGGCGTACGCGACCGCTGAGATTGTCGCTTTCACTTATCACCACCAACAATGCTATGCTTAACACTTCCACGCTTGCAATCATCCAGGCTTGCATCATATCATCACCATAAAAAGATCTGAACTGTGCAATGATTACTATCGCTATACCCCATGCCATCCACAAGACCGTTATCCATCCCCGCAGCAGCAAGGCCCGGTTGGTCGCTCGAGGGCTTGCCAGCGCGATGGATATGATGTGCAATATCCAGAACAACGACCCTACCAATGCCATAACGACTAAACTCTCCCCCCAGAATGCTGCCGTCAGCATCCTGCTCCCGATTCCCGATTG
>CAZCLS010000055.1:11024-13212 GCA_964499565.1 uncultured bacterium | reverse complement strand
AGGACAATAAAATGACAGATACACTACCGGCAGCAGTAGTTGCCATGATACGGAACAATATTCGGGCAGTAATGCTGCCGGTTATAGCGTGCATTCTGACCATTCCCGTTTGGGGAGCAGACGCGGCCCCGGAGCGTACCGCGTTTGGGTTAAGCAATGAATATATCCGGGCGGAATTCAACCGGGGCGGACTAGCGAAACTGGAGGATTACCGGCTGGGAGATGCGGTCGAGTTTGGGCCGAACGCTTTTCAGATCAAGGTTGATGGCACAACACTGTCATCGGAGACGATGAGCTGTGAGATGATAACCCAGATGCAGCATAGTGTGGCATATGTGTACAAGCAGGGAACAGCCGCGCTAAAAGTTGAATATGAACTGCAGCCGGGCTGGCGCTTCATCAGCCGTCAATTATTTTACGGGACACGCGAATCGGAGTACAGGATTGAGGAAGTGACCGTATTCAGCGCCATGCTGCAAAACAGCATCAGCGAGGAGCAAACGCTTCAAGGAGGCAAGTATGGTGTATTGCTCAGACTGAATCCGGCCAAAGCAAACGGGCCGGGCTGGGGAATGTTTATGCTGCTGCAGAATCCGTTTATGCAATGGAAGCAGGACGGACAAATGCTGTCGGCGTCGTACGAGCCGGATATGACCTGGAAAAAAGAGTATGGGCTGTTCGCGTCAGACCGATGCTGCATCGGGTTGTACCAGTTGAGCGGCACGCGCTATCCGCTGTCGTTAGTGCCGGAATGGAAATATATAGCGGCGGGAGAACAGCAGGAAGTGAAGGAACAGATTGACAGTGCCGAGGTAGAAGCGTTAGCAAACTGTGTGCGGGCATTTCTGTTGTTCGACAATAAAACCAGTATTAAATTCCATGTAGGCTGGTGCGAGAATGACTATCAGATCGATGCCGGCACCGCTGAAGGGCGGGAAGAGTACAAGCGCATCATAACGCGCGCGTCGCAGATCGGGTGTGAAAATCTGTTATTCGGACCGTCTCATTCCGACATAGCGCCGTTCAACGGCAATGCGGACGCGTGGGGCTGGGAGCAGGTATTGTGGTTGGGCCTGGGGCAGAAGATCCGCAAAGGCGAATGGATACCGGGTAAAGACCCCATACCGGGATCGGTGCAGGAGATGCTGGATTACGCTAAAAAAGAAAATATCACGTTAGTAGCGTATGCCTATCCGACATTAGGGTTTATGCAGAACCCGGAATGGACCGCGTGGTGCGACAACAAGCCGGGAGGATATTCGGGCGTGGACACCGGCGTGCGCAGTTTCCAGGATTGGTTTACGGACCAGTTAGTCGCGTTTTACAAGCAAACTGGGATCGGCGGGTATTCATTTGATCACTGGTGGATAGCCTACGGCGGCAAAGCCAGCAGCAAATACGCGCAGTGGAACGGTTGCCGGCGGATACTGGAAACGCTGAGGAAGCGTGTGCCGGATGTGATGATAGACGGCAGGCAGCAATATCACTGGTTCGGTCCCTGGACCTGGCTGGCGGGATCGTATCCGCATCCGATGATGTCGGACGAGCAGCCGGGCAGTTTCGAGGCGTTTCCGGATTTGCATACCGACCGGGTCTCTGCGAACCGGACGCGCTATGTCAATTACATGCTGCGGGTAACGAAATTTACACCGGTGGAACTGATCCCGGGATTCATTACCCACCAGACCCAGCGCTCGGACATGAAGAAAGATTATCGACACGAACGGTTCCGGCCGCGGGACTGGGACTACCTGGGCTGGAAATACTCGTTGATCTCGTCCATCGGCACCGCGCCGATGAATCATGTGGTTAACATGATACCTGCCCGGGACGAAGAAGAGTTCAAGAATTTCTCAAAGCAGGACATGGCATTTTTCAAAGGCTGGATGGCCTGGACGGATACGAACAGAGATATACTGAAGAATCTGGAACCGATTATCGGCCAACCGATGGTTGGCCGGGTAGACGGCACAGCGGCGATAGTGGGAGAGCACGGGTATGTATTTCTGTACAATCCTAATTACCGGGTTTTAGACGGAGTGTTCCGGTTGGACGGGAGTATCGGACTTACGAATGGAAGCATGTTTGTTTTGAAGGAACTGTACCCGCAGTCCGGACGCCTGATCGGCAAACCGGGAGAAGGATTCTGGCAATATGGCGATGAAGCGCGCATAGCATTGGAAGGCAC
>CAZCLS010000055.1:0-10924 GCA_964499565.1 uncultured bacterium | reverse complement strand
ACCTGGCTCGGGTCCGACCGTTTGCTGCTGTATATCGACATAGCTGATCCGAAAGAGGAGATGGCGATTGGATTGAAGATCAATGGCCAGGATGTAACGGTAAAGAAGGCGTATAACAGCATATACCCCAATGGTCGTAACCGGACTTTCATGGGATTTTATGCTGATCTGAGTGATTTGAAACCTGACACGGTGTATGATTGTGAAGTAACCTTGCCGGAATTGGAGCCGGGACAATTCCAGGGACTTTTCTTTGAAAACGTTGAAACGGAATATACTGATACTATAAAGGGAAAATAGGAATTGTTGCCCACGGAACACACGGAATGGCACGGAAATATTTTTTATATCCGGATTGAAAAAGTGGAGTACATCAGGAGGACGGCATGACACAGCGTGAAGTAGTTAGAATGACATTAAAGGGCGAGGCGCCGCCGTATACGCCCTGGTCGTTCCGGTTCACCTGGGAAGCACAACAGAAATTGAAGGAGCATTTCGGGACCGAAGACCTGGTTAGCAAGGTTGACAATCATATCATCGAACTTGGCAGTGACATCGGGTTTTTCGAGGATATCGGCAACGAGCGCTATCAGGATGTGTTCGGCGTAGTCTGGGACCGGAGCATCGACAAGGATATCGGCAATGTTGAAGGCAGTGTACTACCGCAACCGACCCTGCGGGGGTATTCATTTCCCGACCCGCTGGACCAGCGTTTTTTTGAAGACATACCCGGCAAACTGGCGCTGCACGGCAACAGATTCCGGCTGTTCTGCCTGGGATTCTCATTGTATGAACGGGCCTGGACTCTGCGCGGCATGACGAATCTGCTGATGGACTTTATCGATCATCCGGACTTTGTGCATGAGCTGATGAATGCAATAGCGGATTATAACATCGCCCAGATCCGCCAGGCGCTGACCTATGATATCGACGCGGTGTACTTTGGCGATGACTGGGGTCAGCAGCACGGACTGATCATGGGATATGAATTATGGAAGGAATTCATCTATCCGGTTTTGAAGCGGATGTATCGTGTCGTGAACGATGCCGGGAAATATGTGTTCATCCACTCCTGCGGTGATGTGGATGAGTTATTCGACGACCTGGTAGAAATCAAGCTGGACTGTTTCAATCCGTTTCAACCGGAAGTAATGGATACGGCTGCTCTGTATGAACAGTACCATGGGCGGTTATCGTTCTGGGGCGGGTTATCGACGCAGCGCACGTTGCCGTATGGAACGGAGGATGACGTGCGGGAGGAGACACGGAGGTTGATAGAAATGGGTCGGCGAGGGAGCTATATTTTGTCGCCGGCGCACGCAGTGGAGAGCGATGTATCGCTGGAGAACATGCTGGCGTTTATTGAAGAGGCGAAGGGGCAGAGGGAAGATGGATAATGGATGATGGTGGATGGATGATGGTGGATGGATGATGGAGTGATGGAGTGTTGTAAACCCTGAACCCATAATGGGAGGGCGTTACCGAGAACGTATTATTTCAGAATCCTGATCATGCGGGTCTCCGGATTACCGTCGGTAAGCTGGCTGCGGTCGACCACCACTTCCTGGGATGATTCACTCAATATCCTGTCTCCCTGCGCGCTGTCAAAACGCCCGTCTTTGTTCAGGTCTGTCAGTGACTGCGCCACCGCCACCACCCGGAACTGGTCGCTGCGCGTCGTAATCAGGTTACAGATATCCTTGAAGATATCCGGCGTAATCCCCGATACATCCAGCAGGTCGGATTCATGCCGATACGGTTTGACTGTCGAACGTCCCGTCGCGTCAATACCCCTGGCGATGTTTTGCGCCAGTTTCGGCGTGATGTTCTTCAGTGCTCCGAGCACCCGTTCGCTGGCCGTGTTGATATTGATCTTGCCTTCCGTTCCCACCGGCGCCATGTAGGCGTAATCAAACCACGCGAATCCCGAACAGTCCTGGTTCTCCAGGTTATGCGGGGTCAGCCGCAGCCGGATCCCGCCCATGGCGGAGATATGCTCCGGTTTAATCATTCCGCAGTACAATCCGTCGGTCTTATTGTACTGCATCCGGGCCGTCGACTGCACTGAGGCCAGGCTGTCACGCCCACCGTTCAGCTCGCGCAACGGCAAAAGGTCGTATTCCCGGGTTGTAAAGTTGAAGATCTCGATGTCCAGGTCCGCATTCCAGTTCTCTTCCAGGAATTCGGTCGTCTTGATCGAGTCGTTCAACCCGAACAGGTACAACGCGTACGGCATGCGCTCCAGGTTTTTGTTCTCCCATTCCCAGATCCCTGGCTCGCCGCTCCGGCGGGTATAGTACATCGACGTACTGTAGCCCGGTCCCAAGCTGAAAGCATCACCGGGTCTGAGACGCAGCGAAACACGTTTGACGGTTGAATAGCCGGCTGCCGTAAGCGTATTGCGGGAACTGTTGGTAACCACAAATTCCTCTCCGCGCAGCGGTCCGGTCAAAACGGTCAGTTTCTGTCCGGCCCAGATTCCCTGTTCCCAGTACGCTCCGTCCACTTCGATCATGTCCCGGTTGCTGTTGCGCGCCGTCCCGAACGCCGGTGTCCAGCCGCTGATATGCGCGCCTTCCTCCTCCGCATCCAGCCGGATGCCCGATACCGTGAAATATTTCGACAGCGCTTTCAGCGCCGCGACTGTTTTCTGGCCTTTGCTCGTCCCGATGTTCTCCCAGTCGTCCGCGCGCCGAACCTTCTGGATTTCGCCTACCGACGTGAAGCGGCTGTTCTTGATATGCGGTCGGGCATAATCGGGAACATAGGTTCCGCGGTTACGGGCTTTACGCTCGGTCCCGCCGATGCTGGGTGTTTTAACTTTTACCCAGTTGTAATGGGTCGGGTCGGCTTTCTCGGTAGAATACCCGCGCTCGTCTTCCTCGACCGTGCCATACGTCGTCGTCCGAGCCGCTATCTGCCCGTATTCGTTCTTGAGCGTAAACGACACAAAGCCGCCTTTGCGCGGCAGGCCGAAGATCATCACCCGGTCGCCCGGTTCAATACCCAGTTCGTGCACCTGCCAGCCCGACCATTTTCGCAACGTATTGCGGTTGTTGCTCCAGATCGTCATAAACAGCCCGTCCGGCACGTGGTGGGTTTCGCTGGTGCGGTCGGAGATGATCATCATCAGTTCGTTTTTCATGATGTTTTTTTCCCAGTCCGCTCCATCGACTTTTATATTGTAGGGAGGTGTTGCTTCAACGATTGGATACGTGATCCCCCAGTCCTTTTCAGATAATTCAAACAATGGTATGTTTTCCTCAATGCTCGAACCATATTCACCATCGCCGTTGGCATAGTGTATGTCAAAAATCTCACTGTTATTCGCCAGGTAGAAATAGCCGCCAGGCTGGATTACCGGATTGGGATCTTCATACGTCCCGTTCCGTTCCAGGCTGTAATGGCTGGCTTTGTCGATCGTATCCAGGGTTACCGCTTCGACCCCGGTGTTCACCACCACCTGCCAGTTGCGCAGGCTGATCGGTTTGTCTGACACATTAATCAGCTCGACGATGTCCGGCCGGGTAAAGAGGATAAAATTCGAAGCAAAAACCCATCCGGCGGCCTCATTGCATTTAAGGGAAGACGTGGCAATAATCGGAATATAGCCATAGTCATTCGCCCGCATAGCTTTACCCTCGTTGTAGATATATTTCAGTTTGTCCATTTGGGTCGGATTATACGTTGCGGTATTGCCGTCGACATCCAACTCCGTCACTTTGGATTTGGTGTTTGGATTTGACCCGCTCGGTACCCGGGTTGTATTGATAAAATATGCCCGGTAGTAATACTCGTTGTGTTTCGATTGCCGGCCGGTCGGAAACCACCATTTATTATGCACTTCCGGGAACCCGCATCCGGAGGATCCCCAGCGGCTCAGAAGACGGCAGTAGGCCCGGTCCAGACTGCCGGTTACATTACTGATATTAAATGCTGATTTGGGTTTCAGGGTTACTTGCCGGCTATTACCTTCTGCACTGCTGGTCACGGTAAAATTGTAGGTGCCCCCGTTTTCAATCCGGATTTCAGCATCAGCATCCTTCCAGTAATTCGGTTCCCAGGGCAGATCCATGTCATAAAACGGTTCCTCGGTCAGAAAATTCGATAAACAGCCCCGTTTCGGTTCGTCCAGGGTGAGTGTATAACTGTTTCCCGAACCAGTGAACGTCCGGACTTTAAACCACTCGTCCGGAAAATCTATTTCAAGAGCATAATAAAACCGGCGGGTCGGAGTGTGCAGATCCGGATTCCAGGCTGCGACGTAACTGGCGTCCCAGTCGGTCTGGAATACCATGCTGGCCTCGTTCGCCATGATCTCATTGAAACAGACCGATTCCACCCCGTATTCACTGCCCATCGTCGACAGCACGTGATTTTCGTCCCGGTAGTCCATCATGTTCACCGCCAGACTGCGCAGGTTCTGCGATGACGGCTCGAATGGAATTTCTTCATTCGCCCGCCGCAACACTTTGTGTACCTGGTACCGGTCCGCTACGTTTAAATCAACTTTCTTCTGCCAGGTGTTTCGGATCGGGTCCCAGAATGATTCCCGGCTGCGGCTGAAGACCGTCCCGAATTTCCGCAGGATCCGGCGTGCCACCGGCGTCAGCGTCTTTTCCCCGAATTGATCGCACATCTCATCAATCGAAGAAAACGCCCGGTCGTCCCAGTTCGGTCGCGCCGGTAAATACTCGTCCTGTTCATCGATTCCTTCACCGCTTTCATCAATCAAGTTGTCGGCGTCGTTGTCGATCTCATCCAGGGCATACAGCGATTCGGTCAGATTGTCATCCCGGTTAGCCTGGCCCGGCTGGTTGTCATATCCGTAGCGGTAGTTCAGCAACCGTTTCGCCAGCGCTTTCGATATCGGCAACCCCGCTGTTTTGCCGTCCGTCAGCATGATTTCAAACGTGCCGACCCCATCGCTCTGCAGGTCAGGCGATAATGCCGTTGCCGCGTTGACATTGATCTTTGATGCTTCATCTTCCACGAGTACCGCGTAGCGTCCAATCAAAGCTCCGTCAGCATTCTTCACATAAATCCAGCGCGCGTCGCCGGCCCCGGACGCCTGGCCCCGCTCACGCACACCGTCCACGTCTACCGTTTCTTCGTCCGGTACATTCACCGGCGTGAAATAGCGGTGCCATGTTTCATTCATATCATCCCAGGCCGGTTGCTCGTCTATGTCCTTGCTCAACAGCGACAGGGCATGTTCAACCGCCGAATGTACCAGCATGTCCGATTGAACCTTGGCCACGCTGATCTCGCCTACGTTGCGGTTGATATTCATAAACGCCACGAACGCCGCCGCCAATATCGCCAATACCGTCAGCACAGCCAATACCGCCACTAGCGCTACACCAGAAGTTACCCGCTTGGTATTCATCTGTTTATCGTTTGTTGTTATTTACATATCAAACGCAACACTAAAAACTGAATCCTGAATCCCAACACTCCATCATTTCAGCACCCTGATCGCCCGGGTCTCCGGATTACCGTCGGTAAGCTGGCTGCGGTCGACCACTACTTCCTCATATGATTCGCTCAGAATCTTGTCTCCCTGTGTGCTGTTGAATACTCCGTCCTGGTTCACGTCAGTCAGCGATTGCGCTATCGCCGCGACCCGGAATTGGTCGCTGCGCGTCGTTACCAGGTTGCAGATATCCTTGAATATATCCGGTGTAATGCCGGCCACGTCCAGCAAATCCGACTCCTGCTTGTACGGTTTCAAATCCGGTCGTCCCACCGGGTCCATGCCCTGTGCGATGTTATGTGCCAGCTTCGGGGTGATGTTTTTAAGAGCCCCTAACACGCGCTCACTAGCCGTGTTGATGTTGATCTTGCCTTCCATCCCGACCGGCGCCATGTAGACACAATCAAACCACGCGAAGCCCGAACAGTCCTGGTTCTCCAGATTGTGCGGCGTCAGTTTCAACCGGATGCCACCCTTGGATGAAATGTGCTCCGGCTTGATCATACCGCAGTACAGTCCGTCCGCTTTGTTATATTGCATGCGTGATGATGAGAGCACCGATGCCAGGCTGTCACGCGTGCCGCTCAAATCTTTCAACGGCAGCAGGTCGAATTCCCGCGTCGTAAAATTGTATATCTCGATGTCCAGGTCCGCGTTCCAGTTCTCTTCCAGGAATTCCGTCGTCTTGATCGAGTCGTTCAACCCGAACAGGTACAGCGCGTACGGCATCGGCTCCAAATTCTTGTTCTCCCATTCCCAGATCCCCGGCTCGCCGCTGCGCCGTGTATAATACATCGACGTGCTGTAGCCCGGTCCCACACTGAATTTCTCCCCCTTCTGGATTTTGAGCGGTTCACGTTTGGCGGTCGAGTAACCCGCAACCGTCAGCGTGTTGCGGGAACTGTTCGTTACCACGAATTCCTCGCCCCGCTGCGACCCCGTCAGCACGGTCAGCTTCTGGCCTGTCCAGATCCCCGGTTCCCACTCCGTTCCGTCCACTTCGATCGTATTGCGGTTGCTGTTGCGCGCCATCCCGAACGCCGGCTTCCATCCGCTGATATGCGCGCCCTCTTCCTCCGCGTCCAGCCGGATGCCTGACACCGTAAAGTATTTCGACAGGGCCTTCAAGGCCGCGATAGTTTTCTGACCTTTGCTCATGCCCAGGTTCTCCCAGTCGTCCGCCCGGCGCACGTTTTGAATCTCTCCCACTGAAGTGAACCGATTGTTCTTGATATGCGGCCGGGCGTAATCCGGCATGTAGGTCCCGCGGTTGCGCGCTTTACGCTCTGTCCCGCCGATGCTCGGTGTTTTAACTTTTACCCAGTTATAATGGGTCGGGTCGGCTTTCTCGGTAGAATACCCGCGCTCGTCTTCCTCGACCGTGCCGTACGTGGTTGTACGCGCGGTGATCTGACCGTATTCATTTTTAAGGGTAAAAGACACAAATCCGCCCTTACGCGGCAGTCCGAAGATCATCACCCGGTCACCAGGTTCTACTCCCAGGTGATGCACCTGGAAACCGGACCATTTGTTGAGTGTGTTGCGGTTATTGCTCCAAATTGTCAAAAACAGGCCATCCGGCACATTTTCTTTTTCGCTTTTGCGGTCGGAAATAATCATCATCAGTTCGTTTCTCATGATGTTTTTTTCCCAATCGGCGCCATCGACCTTAATGCTGTAGGGGGGTGTTACTTCAATGATCGGATAGGTGATGCCCCAATCCTTTTCAGCCAACTCAAACAGGGGTATGTCCTCTTCAACACTTGAACCGTATTCGCCATCCCCGTTGGCGTAATGAATGTCGAAAATCTCGCTGTTGTTAGCTAAGTAAAAATACCCGCCCGGCTTGATCACAGGATTGGGATCCTCGTATGTCCCGTTCCGTTCCACACTGTAATGCTTAGCCATGTCAATTGTATCCAGCGTCAGCGCTTCCACACCCGTATTCATCACTACCTGCCAGTTGCGCAGGCTGATCGGCTTGTCGGATACATTGATCAGTTCGACGATATCCGGCCGCGTAAACAGAATAAAATTAATGGCGTTTTCATACGGAAACCCACGCGTGGCTCCGGCGCACTTCCGGGACGACGTGCCGACAATCGGAATATACCCGTATTCGTTCGCCCGCATGGCCTTGCCTTCGTTGTAAATATATTTAAGCTTGTTCATCTGGGTCGGATTGTATACCGCTGTGTCCCCATCGACATCGAATTCTGTGACCAGAGACTTGGTATTGCCGGTCGGGCCGCCGGGCGCGCCGGATTTCAAGGTCGTATTGACGAAATAGGCGCGATAGTAATACTCATTATGTTTAGACTGGCGGCCGGTGGGAAACCACCATTTCATATGTGCTTCCGGCGCGGCGCATTCCCAGGATTTACTCCAGCGGCTGAGAAGGCGGCAGTATGCCCGGTCCAGACTGCCGGTTACATTACTGATATTAAATGCTGATTTGGGTTTCAGGGTTACTTGCCGGCTATTACCTTCTGCACTGCTGGTCACGGTAAAAGTGTAGGTGCTCCCGTTTTCAATTCTTATTTCAGCATCGCAGTCTTTCCAGAAATTGGGTTCCCAGGGCAGGTCCATATCATAAAAGGGTTCATAATCCAAAAAGTTTGACAGTCCGCCTCTTTTGGGCTCTTTTAATGTTAGAGAATAACTATTACCAGATCCATTAAAGCTTGTTACTTTAAAAAATTCATCGGGGAAATCAAGTTCGTTAGCATAATAAAACTTACGGGTGGGAGTGTGAAGATCGGGATTCCAGGCCGCCACGTAACTGGCATCCCAGTCGGTCTGGAATACCATGCTGGCTTCATTAGCCATGATTTCGTTGAAACATACCGACTCTACGCCGTATTCGCTGCCCATCGTCGAGAGGACATGGTTCTCGTCCCGATAGTCCAGCAGGTTCACTGCCAGCGCTCTCAGATTCCGGGAAGACGGCTCAAATGGAATCTCCTTGTTTGCCCGCCGCAATACCTTATGAACCTGGTATCGATCGGCCACATTTAAATCAACTTTCTTCTGCCAGATTTTTTCAACCGGGTCCCAGAATGATTCCCGGCTGGCGCTGTATACGGTTGCATATTTACGCAGAATGCGCCGGGCAGCCGGGGTCAAGCGCTGGTCACTGAACTGGTCACACATTTCATTGATCGATGAAAATGCGCGGTCATCCCAGTTGGGCCGGGCAGGCGTGTATTCATCCTGCTCGTCGATCCCTTCGCCGGCCTCGTCAATAATGCCGTCAGCGTTATTGTCAATCTTGTCCAGGGCATACAGTGATTCGGTCAAGTTGTCATCCCGGCTAGCCTGGCCCGGCTGGTTGTCAAAGCCATAGCGGTAATTCAACAGCCGCAGTGCCAGAGACTTCGATATCGGCAGACCTGCAGTCTTTCCATCAGTCAGCATGATTTCAAAGGTGCCCACACCATGGTTCTGCATATCGGGCGACAGAGCCGTTGCGGCGTTGACATTGATTTTCGCCCCCTCGTCTTCGACCAGAACGGCGTAGCGTCCGACCACAGCGCCCGCGCCATTTTTGACATAGATCCAGCGTGCGTCTCCCTTTTCGGGCGGGCTGCCTTTATCCCGGACACCATCCACGTCGATTGTCTCCCGATCAGGAACCGATCCGGGCGAGAAATAGCGATGCCAGTCTTCATTGGTGTCGTCCCAGGCCGGTTGTTCCTCAACATCGTTGCTGAGCAGGGAAAGGGCGTGTTCAACAGCCGAATTAACCAGCATGTCCGATTGAACCTTGGCTATACTGATCTCGCCCACGTTGCGGTTGATGCTCATAAATACCACGAACGCGGCAGCCAGAATGGCCAAAACAGTGAGCACAGCCAGTACTGCCAGAAGAGCAATACCTGAGGATACCATATCAGATCTCATTGTGTTTTTCATGTCATGCCTCAAGCTTTCATGGCAAACTAACAAAGAGAAGGTTGAATTATGAAGGGTATGAAAAACTCATGGAACCTTCAGAAACAATTATGTATCATAGTAACAACATTATTTAAAACATACAATAGCTTAACACGACAATGATTTGCACTTAAACGTTTTTCTCCGGAAACAACGTGTATAAGCAGGTGAAAAAGCAGCTGGCGAAATGATTGGACATGGAAATGATAGAAATGGCCATGTTTAATAAACAGATTATTTTATAAAATAACATACAGTATTTAAAGACTGAATTCACTCCCAATGGAGAAAATCGAATGAGACCACTATCTGTATTTATGTATGGTGCACTTCTAATAACAATCCTTTGCGCCATAGAATCCAATGCGGCGCGCAACATACCGCTGGAGGATGATCTATTATTTGGAGTATTGACGGAAACATTACCTGAAAGCGGCGAAACAGGGCCGTGGGCGTGTTATATGCCGGAAGGAATGTTTCTCGATCCTATAGGAACGCCGACAGTTGCGAATACCAGTGGCGCGGTATGGGAACACAATGTGTATCTTGATTTTGACGGGTACCGTTACAGCAACGAGTATTTAAATCCAATCCCGGTTGAAGGCGCATCGATCGTGACGGTCGTCAAGCCTGTACGCAATGTGCCGACCAGCTGGAGTTCGGTTGTCGATATATTTTATAGTGAACTGTGTCTGACAGTGCGCAACAGCGATGGACTGGTCGGTGTATTTCGTAACGGAACATTCACCTGGGCGGCGGCCGGCACCGAGATACCTGAGAACCAGGTAACCATACTGAGTTTAATTTTACAGACGAACGGTTCCTATAAGGTTTGGGCCAATGGCACGAACATCATGGACGTAGCCGCGGCAGGCAGTTCAGGATTAGAACTGGCGCCCGGCGTAGAAGGCTTCAAGCACTACATCAATGTCGGCCGCAACAATCCTGACGGCTGGTCGACCTTTAACGGTTATATTGGTGATGTATTTGTGTATAAAGTCGCGCTGGACGATGCCGAACGGATGCAATTGGAAGATGACATCGCCAGCGTATTCCTGGTCAGCCCGGAAGTACGCACTCTGCCGGCAACGGACGTCACGCTGAACTCGGCGACATTGAATGGTGAATTGCTTTCAGAAGGCCCGAGCGGGCCGGTGACAATATGGGCCTGTTACGGCACGAATGACTACGGTTCGAACAAAGCTGACTGGCCGAATGTTGAACTGATAGGAGGATCGATACCGGTCGGAACCTTCAGTCATCCGGTTGCCGGTTTGACAGCGGGGCTGTATTACTATAATTTTTACGCTGAGAATCCGGCTGCCGGAACGTTCGCGGACAATCCGGAAACATTCGGGATAGCCGCCGTGCCGGATATAAGCGGTCAGAAGGCATACAGTGTGCGCGTGACGACGGCGCGAATCCAGGCCATGTTAGCCACCAACTTTGCGCCGACAACGGTTAAACTGTATCATGGCGCAACAGACGGCGGAACGTCAACGAGCCAGTGGG
>CAZCLS010000054.1:0-13299 GCA_964499565.1 uncultured bacterium | reverse complement strand
TTTTGCAGGCTATCATGCACCTTATTGCACTGTCCAGTTCTTGGGGATAGTTATAGTTTATGGATCAATACGGTTTTGTTCAGAGTATGAGTTCTTCTGGCAATTGTTATGACAATGCCATGATGGAATCGTTCTTCCATACGCTGAAAACAGAACTCACTTACTTTGAGAAGTATCGAACGAAGGGGGAGGCCAGGGGGAGTATCTTTGAATATATTGAAGTATTTTATAACAGGGTCAGGAGACACTCAGCGCTGAATTATTGTTCCCCCGTCGAGCTTGAAAAAAGAGCATGTGAAACTTAATTGAGTGTCCACTTTTTCGGGGGAAGATCAGGAAGTATTTGGCATATTTCCCATGGTCAATTCGAGCACGAAAAACACCGAATTGTTCAGCTGATATTGTTTCACATCTACATTTGATGAAACATAATGGATGTTTCATATTTTATTATGTGAAACGTATTGCCGCCATAATGCATCCGCTTATCCATCAACATTATCAACCAAATACATCGATTATAATCTATTGGCATGCCACTTGCTACCTTGTATAGTAACATATCTCTTTTAATTATAAAGGTGGTACCAATAGAATGTAGAAGGGAGAAGATGGCTTCATGAATCTGTATGAATACCAGGCCAAAGAAGTGTTCGCATCACAACAAATTCCCGTACCGAAAGGGTGCGTCGTGTCAGAAGAACGGCACATCAAGGAAGCGTATGAAAAAATAGGCGGCAATTTTGGCATCATAAAAGCACAGGTTCTCACAGGAGGCAGAGGCAAAGCGGGCGGTATAAAAGCAGTCGATTCTTTCGAACAGGCGAAGGATGCGTTTCGGACTCTTATGGGAATGAAAATTAAGGGCTTAACCGTTGAAAAAGTCCTGGTAGAAGAAAAGCTTACAATCAAAAATGAATATTTCTTAAGTTTTACTATAGATCCGGAAGCTCAATTGCCTGTTCTTATGATCAGTCCGAAAGGTGGAATGGACATAGAAGGAGTGGCGAAAGATTTTCCGGAAGCCTTGGGTAAATACATCATAGAACCACACATTGGATTGCCCTCCTTTGCGATCATTCATTTATTAGAAAAATTAGGGTTTCAAAGAGATGTTTGGAGTCAGTTTGTTGATATAGCCCATAAACTGTACAGCGTATTTTCTGAAAAAGAAGCTACATTAGTAGAGATAAATCCTTTGATAGAGACAGGAGAGGGTGCGTTGATGGCGGCGGACGGGCGATTAAACATCGATGATAATTCCCTGTTCCGCCAAGAGGATATGGCCGCATTCAAGGCTCAATTTAAGGAAATGGTTTTGAGGGAGCGAGGGGTAGATTATGTAGATTTGGGAGATGGTGAGATCGGTCTGCTCTGTGCCGGTGCTGGCATGACCATGCTGACGATGGATCTGGTTCAGCAACTGGGAAGCAAGGCACAGTGTTTTATCGATATGAGTCACGGGATAAACCCGGACGGTTTTAAGGCGGCGTTCGAAGTTTTATATTCCAATTCCGCAGTTCATTATATTCTGCTCAACATGTTCGGAGGTTTAACCCGGATGGACGAAGTCGCGAGGGCGATGCTGGAGGCTATCGATCCCATGGGGGATACACCTTACAAACCGATAATTATGCGTATTCAAGGAACAAATGCCGAGAAAGGCCGGGAAATCCTCAAAGAAGCAGGTTACGAAGTCTATTCAGAATTGGAAGACACATTGAACAGCTTAAAGAAAATGTTGGAGGAGAAAAAATGAGTATCCTTGTGGATAAGAATACACGTGTTGCCGTCCAGGGTATAACCGGCAAGCAAGGATCGTTTCAGACGAAATTGATGTTGCAGGAAGGAACTAACGTAGTGGCGGGTGTCGTTCCGGGAAAGGGTGGTCAGGATTTTGAAGGGATACCCATGTATGACACCATACTTGAGGCAAAGATTTTTCAGGATATAGATGCCTGTATTGGTTTTGTTCCTCCGCGGGGGGCATCCCAGAGCATATTGGATGCCATTGATGCCGGTATTGATGTGATTGTGAACATTGCGGACGGCATTCCAATAAGTGACATGATGAACATTAAGATGAGACTCAAAGAAACAAACTCCTTGGTTATCGGGCCAAATACACCCGGCCTTATAACTCCCAGAGAATGTAAATTAGGCATAATGCCTTCCCGGGCCTATTCGCCGGGTTCAATTGGAGTGATGAGCAGAAGCGGTTCCCTTTCCTACGAAATATGTGATGAGCTCACTAAAGCAGGACTTGGGCAAACTACCGTGGTTGGTATCGGCGGTGACAGAATTCCCGGCACAGGTTTTGATAGATTGATCTCTCTTTTCGAAAATGATCCCGACACAAAAGGTATCGTTATTCTTGGAGAAATAGGCGGTGTTGCCGAGGAGAAGGCGGCTTCGGTCATTAAGGAAATTGGAACAAAACCAGTGGTCGCTCTCATGGGAGGCAAAAGTGCACCTCCGGGAAAAGCAATGGGTCATGCCGGTGCAATTATCACGCAAGGAAAAGGAACCTTTGAATCAAAGATGGAGGCCTTCCATGACGCCGGTGTTCAGGTTATGCATACACCGAAAGACGTTGTAAAGGCACTTATTGATCTCTTATAGGCTGGTTTTAAATCGATATTAATTTTCTAAGGGGAGGAATACAATGTCTCTGATAAATTATGAAAAACAGAACAGGATTGCCTATATTTCTTACAACCGACCGGAAAAAATGAACTCATTAAGCCCGGAAATGTTGAATGAGTTGGCTCAGGTGTGGGTGGATTTTAGAGATGATGAGAATCTATGGGTTGCCGTATTAAGCGGTGAGGGCAAGGCCTTTTGCACCGGTGCGGATTTTGCGGACTTCGGAGCTTTTGATTCTTATCCGCTCCTGAAAGATCCAGTGCCATCCACACCGGTAAATACATCGCCGGCACTCCTCGCCAGCCCTAACCGGTACGGCATTACAAAGCCGGTGATTGGGGCGATTCACCGGTATGCGCTGGGCGGGGGAATGTGGCTGGCTCTGGAAACGGATATCAGGATTGCAACCGAGGATGCAGTATTCGGCATGCCCGAACCAAAGTTCGGTAATGCGACAAAAATAGCCTTGCCGTTACTGTATTATGTGTCCCCCGCGATTGCTCATGAGATTCTTTTCCTGGGAGATCGGATGACAGCACAAAGAGCGTATGAGTTAGGTTTGATTAATAAAATAGTATCTGATCGTGATGAAGCACTGTCTGCCGCGACAGAGGTTGCAGAAAAAATATGCCAGAACGGTCCTCTTGCGGTTCGCACCATGAAAGAAGCTATCATGAGATGGAGAAACTGGCTGTTTCAGGGTCAGTATACCTTCATGGAATATATTTGTGATTCATCATGGAAGAGCGAGGATTTTGAGGAAGGCCGAAAGGCCTTTTTAGAAAAACGAAAGCCTGAGTGGAAGGGGAGATAGCGACATAAAGGTTCAGAGGCTTTAGTGAAATTTAATAATAGAGGAGGTAAAAATGGGAAACGAATCATTAGTTGGGCCAGAGGCCAAAAGGATGATCGGAGCAGAAACTCCTTTGGGCGGACCGCTCGAAATAGAGAAAGGAGCGGTATTACGGCTTGGTCAATCAACTCAGGACAAAAGTCCACTTTATACCGATGAAGAATTTGCAAAAAAGAGTAAACACGGAAAGCTTCTCGTTCCCGTTACATTCCTTGACTACAATGTACCTTCAGGTGATGAGAGAGAGATAACATGGAAGGTTCCTCTGCCTGTTAAAAATCGTGTAAGAGGCAAAGACGAAATCGAACTGTTTCATCCCATCTATGTCGGTGATACAATACGAGCTAGAAGCAAGGTGCTCGATGTTTATGAAAAAGAAGGCAAGGACGCGAAGCTGGTTTTTATCATCGGTGAGACGGAATACATAAACCAGCATGATGTTGTGGTCATGAAACATCGGATAACAAGTATACGGCGATAGTCACAGGGAGAAACAACTATGACAACAAAACAGGTATATTATGAAGATGTTATGGTAGACATGGAGCTTCCGGGGATTACCTATGGTCCCGTTACGACAGAAATGATGGTGCGATTTTCTGCCGCCCGTAATAATTTTCATCCAATTCACTACGATAAGGATGTCGCAAGGGCAGAAGGGCACCCGGATGTCCTGGTACAGGGACCGTTGAAATTAGCCCTCTTTGATAGATTGATGAGGGAATGGATAGGTGAAGAGGGTGTGTTGAAAAAGATAAGCGCCACCTACAGAGGGATCGATTTGCCGGGAAACACATTGTATATAAAAGGCAAAATTTTATCAAAAAACATTGAAAAGGATAAAGGCACGATTTACTGCGAACTTTGGGCAGAGAATGAAACGGGAAAGACAACCACAAAGGGTAATGCGGTTGTTGTATTACCCTGTAAATTGAATAATGGCTGATAGAAAAAAGGTTGGAACAGAAAAATGGAAACCGCGGATTGAGGAAGTCCCCTGTTTTCATCAAAATGCATTCCGGGGGCTTAAATGTAACAAATAAAAATAAGCGTAAGGAGGACACAATGAAAAGATTAGGAATCTTGGCAGTAGCCGTTTTGATCAGCATAGGGATTATTTCCGTCATGCATGGTAACGCGCTGGCTGCCGCAGGCAAAGTGGTGACTTTAAAACTGGCCCATCAGTGGCCTCAGAATCCAGAAGACCCCCTGGTAGCAACAGCCCTTAAATTCACGGATGAAATAACCAAAAGAACCAAGGGATCCGTTCAGTTCCAATTTTACCCCGCACAGTCTCTTATAAAAGCCAAATCGGCTTTTCAGGCCATGCAGAAGGGGGTGGTTGACGTGAGCATCCTCCCTTACATTTATGCCGCCGGGATAGTGCCACAACTGAATTTTTCACAATGGGTCTGCGCCTTTGAAAGTCATGAAGCCTATTTTGCATGGCGCAAGAGCAAGGGATATGCGTTGCTGGAGAGCAAGGTGAATGAAGCGGGAGTAAAAACCCTCGTGTGGCTGCACTATTCGGTGGGATTAGCCAGCAACGACAAGTATATTGCGACACCGGCCGATGCAAAGGGAATCAAGGTACGGGCGAATGGCAGGTATCCCGAAATGTTGTTTGCTTCCGCTGAGGCGGGGATAACCCCCATGGTGTCTGCCGAGATATATACGGCGGCCCAGAGAGGCATGCTGGACGCGGTGGTGACATCTTCCCCTTCCATGGCCGGGTATAAGTTGTATGAAGTGTTCGACCACTATCTGAGCCCCTTGGGCCCCTGTATCGATTACGGGATGGAGCCGATCTGTATCAGCATGAGGACCTGGAACGAAAAGTTGAACGATGAACAGCGAAAGATTTTCCTTGAAGTGGCGCAGGAATGCGAAGTGTCAGGACTTGAACTACTGAAAGCATATGATGAAAAAGTAACAAAAATGTTCAAGGATGCCGGCTGTAACGTTCGAGTCATGACAAATGATGAATTTGAGCAATGGCGCAAGCTGGCCGGGAAGGCGGTGTGGCCGGTGAAACGAAAAGAAGTTCCCGATGGTGCTTTCTTTTATAAGGACGCATTTCCGGAACTTAATTTCTAATTACGTTACGTGAGGGGTGGTGAATCGTGCTTTACAGGGGATGGGTAAAGTATTCAAAGGTTGTGAATACGATAAGCGAGTCATTCGGAACCATCAGCGGTATTCTGATCATGTTCATGGCTCTGAGCACAACATACGATGTCTGCCTGCGGTATTTCTTTAGCAACCCATCAATATGGGTGGTTGAGGTTTCGGAGTTTATGTTGGCGGCAACTGCATGCTTGGGAGCTTGCTATACCCTGAAACAACGAAGGCATGTTGCGGTCGACCTGCTGGTCGGCCGCATCCCTTTGAAATTCAGAAAAGTTCTGGAAATCGGCGCCTCCATTATTTCATTTCTTACTTGCGTCGTACTCAGCATTCTGTCCTTTAATTTGTGGTATGAGGCTTTCAGTACCGGAGAGAGAACCTGGACCACACTGAAGGCTCCGCTGGGGTTTTTGTATTTCTATTTTTTCATTGGTATGCTGGTACTCACGCTTCAGTATGTGGTTAATGTAGGGGAAGATATCGGCAATTTGAAAAGTCATAAAGAATAAATCAGCACATCAGAAAGATAAGGAGCAACCTTGGGACCGATTTCTATAGCCATTAGTTTATTCGCGGTTTTACTTGGTGTGATTTTGCTTGGTGTCCCGATTGCGTTTGCTTTAATCGCCACATCGCTGGGAGGTATTTATTTCTTCCTTGGTGTTGACGGACTTGCGATTGCGGCCCTAACAGTATGGGACTCCATCACACCGTTCGTGCTCATTTGTGTGCCCCTGTACCTGCTTCTGGGAACCATATTTTCCAACAGCGGTTTGGCCGAGAGATTATATGATGGTGTTTTCAAATGGAGTGCCCGTCTTCCCGGGAGTCTGGCAGTTGCGACAAGCGTTTCGTGTGGAGTCTTCAGCGCAATCTCCGGTTCAAGTGTCGCAACGGCAGCGATATTTTCAAAAATAGCAGTGCCGTCGATGATCAAAAAGGGGTACACTCAAAGTCTTGCGGCAGGTTCCGTCGCTGCAGGGGGTACTTTGGGCATTTTAATTCCTCCCAGCATTCCCCTGATTTTATATGGAGTTATTGTTGAAGAATCCATAGGGAAACTGTTCATGGGGGGGGTGATTCCGGGAATCATGCTCATGGTGATGTTTTCTATCTATGAAGTGTTTGCCGCTCGGAGACACAAGACGCATGAAACGTTCTCATTCAGAGAGAAATTAAAATCAATAAACGGAATGATCCCGTTCGTTGCCGTTATAATAATCGTAATTGGTTCCATATACGGCGGCATCGCCACCCCTACCGAGGCTGCCGCAATCAGTGTTATATTCAGTCTTATTATTGCCATGGGTATTTACCGGACCCTTGATTTACAGGGTTTGTATAGAGCGTTGAAAGACGCGGTTGCAACCAGTGCCATGATTTTGTTTATTATTATCGGTGCCATGCTCTTTGGATATCTGCTTACAGCGACATATATTCCGCAGACCATTACGGAACACGTAGCTTCACTCGCCATATCAAGATGGTGGATATTGATACTGATAAATATTCTCTTGTTATTTTTGGGAATGTTTCTTGAGGTTGTTTCAATTATTCTCATCACGGCGCCGATTGTCGTTCCGATTATCGTAAGCCTGGGTTGGAACCCTCTATGGTTCGGCATAATAATGACGATAAACATGGAAATGGCGTTGATTACTCCTCCCGTTGGTTTAAATTTATACGTAATCAGAGATGCCCTGCCCCAGGTTCCATTCATGGAAATCTTAAAGGGATCATTACCGTTTATTCTTCTTCTCGCTCTGGAGCTTCTGCTGGTTGCACTTTTCCCGGATATTGCCCTCTGGCTTCCGTCACACATGGCGTATTAAAAGCAGGGCATATAACCTGCCCTATGAAAATGAATCGCTCTTTCCATGATATCAATTTGCCAGTAGTGCCAACGTACAGTGGCTGATCCGATATAATACAAAGAAGAAAGCCGTAACAGGATTTCAACGCAGGAGACCAAAAATGATACTACGATCGATGTTATATGTTCCGGGAAATAATGTAAAACTGATCAATAAAGCACTGAGTCTTTCTATGGACGCGGTGATCCTTGACCTCGAAGACGCCGTCCCGATGCAGGCGAAAGAAGAAGCGCGAAATAATATTAAAGAATACCTGGGGCATTTCAAAAATGCGGGCCTGTCCGTATTCGTGAGGATTAATTCTTTTGGAACGGGTTTGACCGATGACGATCTCAGGGTGGTGGTGCACGAAGGGTTGGATGGTATTATCCTGGCAAAAGCAGAAACCGATGAAGAAATTGACGGCGTCGATGCAATGCTCAAAGAACATGAAACACGGTCTGGTCTGGAAATCGGCCGGGTTAAAATCGCACCCTTGATTGAGTCTGCCCGGGGAGTGATGAATGTATATGCCATTGCGAAATCAAATTCGCGAATTGAAGTTATAGCCTTCGGCGCCGGTGATTACTTGAGGGATCTCGGTCTGGATATAACATCCGTATCTCAGGATCAGGGTGAACTTCTCTATGCCCGCTCTCAAATTGTTAATTCCTGCAAGGCTGTCGGCATTACGCCCATCGACACGCCCTATCTCCTTTCGCTCAAAGACACAGAACGATTCATGAATGAGGTTGTTATCGCTCATAAACTCGGATTCAGCGGAAAACAATGTATTCATCCCGATCAAATAGCACCTGTAAATCAAGCATTCTCGCCTTCAGAGGAAAAAGTTGCCTATTCCCTGCGTCTTGTTGCAGCCTTTGATGAGGCTGAAAAACAGGGATCAGGTGCCGTTTCATTTGAGGGGAAAATGATAGATCGCATGAGTTATGCGCAGGCGAAGCAGCTTCTGGCGCGCGAAAAGGAGATATCGGACAGGGGAATCTCCGACTGTTTAATAAGTTAGAAATTACTTTTTCTGTTTTCCTGCCAGAAAATAATTTCGTTAACGTACGTATCCCCGTTTATTGAGGGTAGGTAAAATGTTTATCTTTTATTCACTCGCTGTTCAGTTCAACGAATTGATAGCCAAATAGCTCGAGGGGTGCCATTATGACAATTCCGAATCCAGTGCTCAAAGAACGCATAGAGAAGGTTGAAGCGAAGTTAATCGAGCAGAACTTGAAATTCCTCGTTGTTTACTCTACGGGGAGCAGCCTGGGGCCCGCCAGCCAGACCCATGGATACCTACGATATCTCTGTGATTGGGATTCACGGAATGCGGCTTCTGTTCTTGTATTAAGGCCAGGAGAGGATCCCATTCTCCTGGTCCCGAATCTCCCTTTTCGGTTCCTTGCCGCAGAAACCATGTGGTTCAAGGACATCCGGCTGATTTCGCAAGGAAGATTCGGTCATGAAATCGCTTCAATTCTCACACCTCTCGTGTTGGAGAATGACAAAATCGGATATATCGGGCGAGCTGAAACACCGGCGCCAGTCTATGAGGCGCTATCACGAGGTCTGCCAGGTGTGACACTGGTTCAGGCAAATCGCATCATCGATGAATTACGGATAGTGAAAGATAGCCTGGCGATTACCTTCCACCGCCGTGCGGCTGAGATCTCCGATGCGATGTTTCAAACCTTTACGCGCGAGGTTCGAAAGGGCAAGAAGGCATACCAGCTTCAAGCTGATGTGGAGCATACGGCCAGGTACGAGGGGTGTGAACATGCCTCAACGTTTCTCGCAGTGGGGCCAGTGGCCGACCGTGCCCGTCGTGCCAAGAGTGAATGTGTTCGCGTTCCTCAGCTTGGAGATCAAATCTTGCTTGCGGTTTTTCTGATGTATGAAGGTCACTGGGGCCACGCCATTCGGACAGGCACAGTGGGGATCCCGAGCCAGGCCCAGCGAAGGGCATTTGATATCGCCTTCGAGATGGAGGAGGCGGCGTTGGAATGCCTGAAACCGGGACTGAATCTCGATGAGGTATGGAGGGCATCGGCGAGAGCTTTGAAAAAACATTACCCTGACATAAACAGTCTTCTCGACTGGTACTGGTTTAAGACAGGACACGGCATGGGTCTGGACTATTCCGAGCCCCTAGTACCAGATGCCTTTCGTTTTCCATATGAATTAGATGAAGATTCTAATATCGACGATAAATTGAGACTGCCGGATATCCGGATTGAGCCGGGGATGCTTTTTGAGCTTCATCCCAATGTGTTTATACCGAATGAGGCCACCGGAGCTATCGGCGATATGGTTTTAGTAACAGAAAGCGGCTATGATATCCTGAATGGGTTCCCCCGTGAGTTGATTATATGGTAACAGATGATAACCCGATTATTCTGTTCCTCCTTGGGAAAGACCGTACTTTTTCATTTTTCTCCATAATGTTGAACGGCTGATCCCCATTGTTTCAGCTACTTGATTCAACCTCGCATTTTTTTCTTCTAGCAAACCCTTTAATATCTCTGCCTCAATTCCCTCGTTCTTATATTTCTTGGTCTTATGAACTCTGTTTCTTTCAGAAGGTTCTTCTCCTCTAATCTTGTCATCACTTTCGCCAAATACAACTTTTTGTAAGACAGCGTTTACTGAATCAAATGATGGAGTCTTTTCTTCATCCATAAGGACAGTAATCTGTGTTAAAATGTTGGACAGTTCTCTCACATTGCCGCTCCATGGATAATCTGTGATCCCGCGCAGAGCGAGTATAATAATTTTTTTGTAATAGTCGGTTACGTTTAACTGATCGAGGATATTGCGAGCTATGGGAAATAAATCTTCAATCCTGGTGCGCAATGGTGGAATATAGAGATGAAGAACATTTAAACGATGGTACAAATCCTCACGAAAATTTCCTTCAGCTACTTTTTTTCGCAGATCCTTATTAGTTGCGGCAATAACCCTTACATCCACCGGAATAACCCGGTTACCTCCTACTTTAATCACTTCTTTTTGCCCAATAACTCTCAGCAAGCGGCCCTGTAAGTCAAACGTCAGTTCACCTATCTCATCAAGGAATATCGT
Organism: uncultured bacterium; assembly: GCA_964499565.1. Classification (GTDB taxonomy): domain Bacteria; phylum Auribacterota; class UBA3054; order UBA3054; family CAZCLS01; genus CAZCLS01. Next base: position 2,727 of record CAZCLS010000054.1, on the reverse strand, counting down.
ACCGTTATGAACAATTTCAAAGTAACCAAGTTTGCCCCCTTTCTTGGCGCCCGTAAAAGATCCTTCTTCATAGCCGAAAAGTTCGGCCTCCAGGAGGTTGGAAGGGATCGCGGCGCAATTTATCGCTATGAAAGGTCCGTTTCTTCGTGAACTTTCATTAACAATGCTATGCGCTAACAGTTCCTTTCCCGTACCGCTTTCACCGACTATTAAAACAGTAAAATCAGTTTTTGAAAATTTCTTTGCTGTATCAATGGTTTCTTTTATCAAATCACTTGTGCCGATTATGTCATTGAAGGTATAATTCTTTGCTGTCAATCCGCTTGAATGTACGGAATACCGTATACTCTCCTCCATTTTTTGGACTTTATCTGCTTCATGTATTGCGGATACTCCACCGAAGTTTTTTTCATCGATCTTAACGGGAACTGAATGAACAATAACATCTTTGCCATTAATATTTCCTATGAATTCACATTCCCTGTTATCAGCCAGGACTTTAATAAGTTTCGTATTTTCTAAAATAAAAGCATTATATGTTCCGATAACTTCGTCTCTTGAAATTTGAAATATATTCTCAGCCGTGGCATTAAAAGCCATTATCTCTTTGTTTGCATTAACGGCTACAATACTTTCTTCAATTTGATTAACGATTGTCGATAATTGGATTAACTTTTGTTTTTCATCGAATTTTGACCAAGCTACATTATACGCATTATCTAAAGCATACCCTACCCATTCATCGTCCGATTCGATCAGAATGGATCTAAACCCCAGTTTGTCAGCGACAGCGCATGACAATCCTCCGCCTACAATAACATGTTTTTTTTTGTCGAGATTCTTAATTTTAGAAAAATTTTCGTTTCTTGTCGAAAAAGTGAACTCCCTGATGCGACAGCCTAATACCCTTTCCACTACATCAATATTTTTGTGCATTGCTTTAAAATTCGCTAATACAAGCTCTTTTTTGATTGCCCCTGCTTTTAAAATGGCATTTATAATATCAAGGCTGGATATCTTGATAGGTACAACGGGAATATTAAGATGTTCCCGTATAATGTTATCAGTTCCTTCTCTTGCAACAATTACATCAATACCATCAAGCTCCATTACCTTCGCCGTTTTGACGGCATCTTCCAACGTTGCGTAAACAGCCCGTAAGGAGATTTTCTTTCCTTTTGCTATTCTTTCCGCTTTTGAAACCAACTCTTTATAGGGTGCCACTAATCCTATTCTTATATCACTCATAATAAAATCCTCATGAAGATTTCGGGAAAGATCTGTCACTCAACAGGGTCCGCTTCAATGTCTTCAAATATTGCGCCCAATAAATCCTATAACGTGCCAATGGAATTTGCCAAACTGTTGCGTTACTCGAATGATGTTGAATCTATCATATAAAAATCTAAAAGAAAAGCGGCCAGGTTTATGAAACGGCACTGATTGAATAAACGATTTTGAACAGTTACAGCTGCTCCTCGACCTCCTGTTCATTCCCGGTATTCCTGACTCATGAAGATTTTATTCTCTTTGTATAATCTGTCCGATATCCATGATTATGAACCGGGAAGGATCGACGTTCTGCTCATGCATCGCGTTTCTCAGATCAAGGATTGGATACCCCGGAGGATTGTCTCCGAGACGAAAAGCACCCCACTGGGTCGTAATAAAATATTCCGCGCCGAGATCTCTGAACGCATCGAGTGCCTCGGGCGCATTGATATGAGCGTAATGCATAAACCAGCGGGGATGATAGGCGGTAATGGGAAGAAGCGCATACGTGATGTTCGGGAATCGCCTGCCTATCTCCTTGTAGCCGACGAAATATCCACTGTCAGCGCCATAGTAGACAGAGGTGTTCGGCGTAATCAACATGAAACTTGCCCAGAGGGTGCTGTTGACAGGTTGTCCTATCCGACGCGACCAGTGTTGCGCTGGTAGACACACCAGTTTGGTGCCACCGGGAAGATTAATATTGTCCCACCAGTCAAGTTCCGTGACAACGCCGTCGTGGAGAGACGATACAAACTGTTTGAGACCACGCGGCACAAACACAAGTGAGTTGTCGGGCAGGGAACGAATACGTTCAGCATCCAGGTGATCATAGTGATTATGAGAGATAATCACATTCACCCTGTCCGTAAGTTCTCTCAGGTCATCCGAGGTGAGTGCCGGGGGAGTCACTCTTTTCGAAAGCAGGGCCCGTTCGGAAAACATGGGATCGGTAAGCCAATATTCCCCCTGAAGACGCATAAGGAAGGTACTATGACCGATCCATGCGATAAAATCCTTTTCCCTCGAAGGGCATCGATCCGTTCACGTAACCGGGAGATGACCTTCGGCTTATGAGCTTTTTCCTCCGCTGTGTAGTGACTTTTTCTCGATAATCTCCACCTGAGAAAGTGCCAGAGCCTTCCCCGTTCGCGGGGCATCCAGGGGTTGAAATACTTTCCATCAGCGAAATGGGACGCGTACAGCTTTTCGACGCTTTGGCTTTCCACCGCCTTTCGCCACCGGGCTTCGTCAAAGGAGATTGAATCTGGTGTCCACAATACAATGAACGTGACGATAACTAGGAAAATAATAATTCGCAGTATTTTCATACCGTTACGATCTTTCTCAAACAAATTTCTTTTTTAATCCCCGGGGGGGCATAACACACATTTTTCCTTCTTCTCCACGTTGCATGCCGGGATCTAAAAGTACCAGGCAATCCACATATAGAAA
>CAZCLS010000053.1:0-13310 GCA_964499565.1 uncultured bacterium | reverse complement strand
CGACCGGCTTCCTGCGGGACGTGGCCTATACCGATTCAGTGGAATTGGAGTATCTACTTCCGGTGACGGTGACTAATGCGAGTTGGATTATTGATGCTGGTATTCCGTTCGAGAATGTCATGAAGATTAGAGCGAGCAGAACGTATGAAGCTAAGTCAACCACGGCATCGCTAATCGGTTCTTTTTCGTCCCTGCTGGGCCAGTTAAATCAGTTTAATCCTTTGTGAAATCACTCAAAAAAGAAAAAGATAATCGCGCAGAGGCGCAAAGGCGCAGAGAAAAGAAAGGAAAAATATGATGGAAAATAAAAAGAAATATTTTAATAATTATTTTGATAAAAAATCATTTTGTTTTTTGGTCTCTGCGCCTCTGCGCCTCTGCGGGAGAATTATTGTATTGATTGCCGTATCAATAATGCTGTTGTCCGGGTGCGCCGCTATCAACGGCCATGCTCCTGCAAACCCTGATAATGATAACGGCGGCTGGCCCTATCTCGACTGGCGAACAAACTACATGGATGTGCTATGAAATTTATTGAAGGATTGCACCTGCATAAGGAAACCCTGCGCCAAACTGGTCGCAAAATGCGCTCATCCGGCGCGATAAAATTGCCGCCGCGCGTAGAAAACCGCAGCAAATTCCTGCCGTCCAGCAACCAGGGCAGTACGCCGAAATGCGCCGCCTATACTATGGCCGGGGTTCTGGAATACTGGCGCTGGAAACTTTACGGTATTGCTGAACAGGTTGACCCTGACCCTATCTATGCCGGAGCTAAAGAACGCGACGGCGACCCGGACGGCGATGGAACAACCCTTGAGGCGGTCGTTGAGGCCGCCGTTGCTCTCGGCTATCTTTCTGCTCCCGACATGGTGGTCGTCGAAGATTGGCGCGATGTAAAACGCGCGCTTCACCGCTTCGATGTCATGCTGTGGGGCATGTTGATAGATGATGGCTGGTACGATGCGCAGCCGAACGGTTGGATTCCGCTAGGCACAAAAGACATTGGCGGTCATGCCACTGTTGGATGCGGCTATGCCGATGATTACGAACGATATTTCGACGGCCAATGTTCGTGGGGTGAAATTGGCTGGGGTTGGCGCGGCTTCTACCGTATGACCATGGATCAATTCAAAAAACAATTCATGTACGGTATCTGCATAAACCCTGATTGCGTTATTGATCCTGCCATAGAAATCATGGTAAAAAGAAAATAGAATCTCACAGAGGCACAAAGGCACAGAGAAAAGGAAAAAAGAGAAAGGATGATGGAAAAGAAATATTTTAATAATTATTTTGTTGATACATTATTTTGTATTTATTTTTCTCCGTGCCTCTGTGCCTCCGTGAGAAATAATATTTAATTGGAGTAGGTATGAACATGCTTAAAGGATATAAAACGTACATTATCGGAGCGATTATTATCGGGGTGTGTTTGTGTGCTGTTTTTGATGTTATCAGCAAAGAAGATGCGGTTTGGTTTATAGGAATAATGATCGGCTGCGGATTCATTACGCTGCGCAGCGGTGTAAACCAACCGAAATAAGACAAAAAATGATTTGTGATTATGACCTTCAGACACGAAAAGCTTAACAAACCATACCCGCAAACCAGCGACATTTTTGTCGTTCCGGGAACCGGTAAAATCGGCCACCGTCTGATTGAAGCGTATCAGATGTATAAAGAAGGGCTGCCGACGCCGTTTCGCGAGTTGGTTCATGCTGGGGTTGTGTCGGACTGGCCGAAAGGTATTCATAGCACATTGTCGGGCGGCGTGCATGTTCTGGACAATATCGCTTTTGCATATCCTGATGCCGTTATCTTGCGCCATGAAGATTTGATTGGTCCTCAGATGAGTGATGTTCGCAACAAAATACGTGGCGATCTGCTCGAATTATGCGCCGAAAAACGCCGCTATGATCTTCTTTCGATTCTTGATTTCGGGCTGGTTGTTACTCCTGCCATTGCTCGTTGGGTACTATCAAACCGCGTCCCTGGGTATGAAGCGCTGTATCTGTTCTGCTCCGAACTGGTTGTGCGCGGGTATAGCGGTCGTGAAATTGACATTTGCGCGGCTTTCGATCCCGAACAGGTTTCTCCTGCCCGCCTGGCTATGGACCCGGCTTTGATATACGTCGGTCTGGCAGGCGAGTTTATCGCGATTACTGATTATGACCGTACCGAGAGCGAATACATGGAATGGCACGACCAATATCTAGCGGAGCAGGATAATGGCGATTAGTCAGCAAAAACATACCCATGAAGAATATCTCGAAGCGTACAAACGCTGCGGCTCGCTAGAGTCTGCTGCGATCGAGTTGGGCGTGTGTAAACGCACTATCCACAAGCATGTCGTCCGGGAACGCGAGAACGCCGACAAAAGCGACGTGCGGGACGGCGCTACGTCTTTCAAGCAAAAAGGTGATACCGGCGTGCTGGTGTCGCAGAAGGGCAAGCGGATTTCTACCCTGAAAGAACTGCTGAGATTTTCACGGACCGACCTGAAAACGTGGAAAGTTGACGACCATGTTATCAATTCGTGGGAAGTGACCGCGAAGGGGCCGGGCGGAAATTTAGTGCGTGATTTTAACTTCCAGGTTAAAGCGTATCTCAGTCGCAGGATTCCCGGCATTGATTTCGCCGACCAGGCGGCTATGCTCAAAAAATACTTAGCCGCCTTTTCGCCCGCGCTGCCGGTGTATGAGCATGAAAATCCGGGAGATCACCTGCTTGAAATGGACCTGTTCGATATTCATTACGGCAAGCTCTGCTGGAAAGGCGAGTCGGGTCAGAATATGAATAGCAAAATGTCGCGCTCCCGCGTTATGCGCTCTGTATGTACGCTGCTGGAACGCGGCCGATGGTTTGGTATAGACCGCATCCTGTTCCCGGTCGGTAATGATTTCTTTAACTCTGACAATCAATATGACACGACCGCGAAAGGAACGAAACAGCATGAAGATGGCCGATGGCAGAAAACATTCCTGGAAGGCAAAGACCTGCTGATCGAGATTATCAACCTTATGCGCTCGTTTGCGCCGGTAGATGTTGTGCTGGTTCAGGGCAACCATGATTTTGAACGCAGCTTTTATGTCGCGGCGGTGCTTGAGGCGGTTTTTGATAACGCGGATGATGTTTCTGTCCGCCTTGACGGCCTGCAACGCAAGTATTATCGCTACGGGTCGAGCTTGATAGGGTTGACTCATGGCGAAGGGGTGCCGACAAAGGATTTACCGTTGATTATGGCGCAGGAAAGCAAGGAAATGTGGGCTGCTACCCGCTTCCGCGAATTCCATGCCGGACATATCCATCATAAAAAAGAGTTGCAGACCATTACCACAAAGGAATACAAGGGCATCATGGTTCGCTATCTGCGCGCGCTGACCGGGATTGATGCCTGGCATAGTTGGAAGGGCTTTATCGGTTCGCAGCAAAGCGCCGAAGCGTTCCTGTTCCACAAAGTGAATGGGCCGGTTGCAAACCTGATGGTTAATTTTTCTAAAACGGATGAATTGATATGAGTATGTTGCGCCACAATGCTACCAACTTTATCCTGCGGTCGGGCCGCAACTTTACGGCCGCGTCCGGCGCGACGGTAGTCGGGCGGCTGATGCCTGTTAAGGCGATCGGGCGCATTGCCGGTACCGGTGAAAAAAATCCGTTTGTCAACGCGGTCAATGTCAGCGAATTTTTGACTACTCCTGATGTCGATTCTCTGGCCGGTACGGTTCTGTATGACGCGACAAACTCCATTCGCTGGCTCTTGTATGCTCGTTACAAGCATTATGTCGGCAGCGTGGTTTCGTACTGCATGTATCACGCCCTGCGGGCTAATGTGTCCAGCGTGACCGTTCAGCGCTGGGATGCGACCAAGGCCGGTCCGGCAGGCGGCCTCAAAAAAATATTGCTGTCTGCCGCTGTTGCTTCCGGCCTGTATGGACACTTCTACGAAGCGCTTGAAAGCCTCAAGTCTATCAAGGAAGGCCGAACCGAAACGGCGCTCGCTAAACTCGTTATTCCGGCCTCGGCGACGATTCAAGTCGGCGATCTGGTTTCGTTCAGCGGCAAGCGCTATGAAATTACGGGCTATGATGCTCTGGCGCTCGATGGCTTGTGGGTTTGCACTCTGGTGCGAGCGAAATAAAAAATGATTTTTAACGCAAAGGCGCGGAGGCGCAAAAAACATGGAAGCTTATCAACAAAGAGTGCTTACTGAAAGAAATGATTTGGATTCAAAAATAAGGAAATTAAATGTTTTCCTTGCATCGCCAAAATCGTTAGAGATTGATGATGACGAAAGAAGCCTTTTACTGGAACAACTTTCTTATATGAAAGAGTATCGCCGCGTTCTCGATCTGCGGATAAACAAATTCTAACCAATTTTTTCTCTGTGCCTTTGTGCCTCTGTGAGAGATAATGGTTTATAGTTTTACGTATGGACCCTGAACTGGTAGATTTGATTAACACCCGCGCGGATGCGATTGAAGAAGAAATTCGCCGGATCGGCGCGCGTGAATATCTGGCGCGCTGGAACCAGAAAACCGGTCGCCTGTTTGGCAGTATTGATGCCGATGTCAGTATCGCCAATGGTCCGGGGGGCCTTCGCGTTAACGGTCAATGTCTGGCGGGGTTGGAAGGTCAGCTCTTTTATATCTGGTTTCTCGAAATGGGGACCGGCGCTCATATCCAGGATAAGGCTCTCGCGCGGCGACCATATGGCGAGTTTGATGAGGTTAGCTTTAACGAAAAGCGTACCGATTATCCTATGGGAAGCGGTTGGCTGATTCTGGCCCGGTCTGGTCCGTTTGAAGGATTGCCCCATTTCAATATGCTCGGCATTCCCGGCAAAAACTGGTTTGCTGCATGGGAAAAGGAAGCACAGAATTATCTTGACACGGCTCTGGCTCAGTTGCAGGCCGAAATTCAATTCTTATTTGGAGAATAATTTGTGATTGATGCTACGATAAAACAAGACGTCTATAATCACCTTAAAAACGATACCGGCACGTTTCCGGTCGGTGGCGGTCGTACCCTTTTGCTGAAACCTTCGGATTCGCGGAAGCTCTATACCATGCTCGGTTTGGCTAACACGACCAATTTTCACCTGCATGTCTACCCCTATGCTCTCGCGGCCCCGGTTGAAGATCACCTGCCGACGATTGAGTTTGTTGTGCGGCCCGCGCGCAACAATCCTGTTTTGCAGCAAATGGATTTTCGCATTGATTTTCGCCTGCTTTCGCGCGATGAAACCCATGTCGAACTTGATGATGTCGCCGGGCGGTTGTTTATGCTTATGACATCCGGCACCTATCCGCTCTGGAATGCCAACCCTCCTGGCGGCCGCTATCCCCGCCAGATCGAAACGGCTTTCGACACCGGTAATGTCGCTTCGCTCGAAATGCCGGGTATCATTGGCCGTATGATGTCTTTTACCGGCGGCAGCGGTCCGTATAAGAACTTAGCCGGGCAGCAAACACTATGAATGATACCATGATAAAGAGTTATCCTGTGTATGCCAACCATCTGCACGCGGCGCGATATCCGGCTGCTTTGCAATGCCTGCCCGTGAATGGCAGGCGCAATGTGCTGTTTTGTACCGGATCGCGCGGTGCGGTCGGTTATTACCGCTGCTATCTTCCCAGCGTGTTCCTGCATCGGTACAGCAAAGATTTTAACGCCGTCACGGTCGGCGCTCTGGATGATAAAGACGTATATCTTGATTGGGCTGATATTATTGTCTGGAACGAACTCTACGACGATTACAACCATGCTGCGTTTGAGCGCGCGCGGTCTGCTGGCAAAATCAATCTGTATGAGATAGATGATTTTATGCACGCCAGCTTTGGCGAAAAATCATTTTTTGCAGGGTATACGCCTGATACGCCCGCTCACAAACGCATGATCAGATGGATGAATGATTGTGACGGCATGATTGTCAGTACTGATTACCTGCGCGACTGCTATTCCGGCATGGTTGACGTTCCGGTTCGTGCCGTGCATAACGCGGTTGATATTGACCGCCTTGAAAAAATGCGATCGACGCATGTGTTTGATAATGTCCGTGTCTTGTGGCAGGGCGGCCCTTCGCATTATGAAGATTTGCTGATGCTGGTCAACCCTCTGGCCCGCATTAAAGATGAATACGGACGCCGCGTAAAAATTACCCTCTATGGTTTCGACGGCAAACGCCGCGACCGTGATGGCAAATGGCACATTGCCGATATTCCGTTCGATCACTTTGCTCCGGGGGATGGCATTGACGATTTCTTTACCCGGATGGGCGACATGGGTCAGCACATTGGCTTGTGTCCGCTGGTTGATGATGAATTCAATTTAGCTAAATCAAACTTGAAATGGCTCGATTATAGTTCTTTTGGTATGGCTACTATTGCCAGTAATGTTGGTCCGTATCGCGCGTCAATTACTCATGACGTGGACGGCCTGCTGGTAGATAATACTGATGATGCCTGGTATGCGGCGTTGAAAACGCTGATTGACAATGCACAGAAACGGGAATTACTGTCTGCGGCTGCGCAAGCATCTGTACGCCGTTCGTACAATGCCCGCACCCGCTGGATTGAATATGATGCGTTGTTCAATGCCTTTTCAGGTGGAACTGTTTAATTTAACATTTAGGAGAAAATAACATGAGTAGAAGTCCTGAGATTGCCCTCGAAGGTGTCGGCAGTATCTATGCTAAGTATGGCAGTCTTGCCACCGTTGGCGCGCCGTTTATGAATGTGCTGCTGAACGATTTCAGCATCGCGTTCGATTCGACCGAAGTTGACCTGCGCCTGGGTGAGTCCAAGTTTGCTTCCGAGCGTATCGCTACCGAAAAAAACCTTACCATGAGCGGCACCAGCGCCGTTATCCGCATCCGTGATATCAAGCTCACTCAGGGTCACAGTACCACGAGTGATGTCGTTTCCGGTGAAGATGTCCCGATGGTCGCGTTCCGCGAAATTCATACTATCCCCTCTACCGGAGCGGGTAGTCTGAAAATTGCCTTTACCGATCTCGACTACATTGCCGCTGACGCCGATTATCCCGGCGCGGAAAACGTCATTATCGAGTACGCGGACGGCTCTGGCGAGTTTGCTAAGGCGTCGGTTGCCGCGGAACAGGTGTTCGTGGAAGATGCGGTCACTAATCACAACTGGTCGTTCCATGCTGACGATGCCGGGGTACAGGTTGCTATCACCTATGTCTACAACTATGACTATGATACCGATCACGTTACCGACGGCATCGAGTCCAAGATACTCAACACCCAGCGCGAAAACTGTCCCTTCGCCATGATTTACAGTAAGAAGTTTGTCGCCTGCAATGCGACCAAAATGTTCCAACTGTATCTCTACAAAGCCCAGGCGGGCGGGCGTTTGACTATCCCCCAGGCAAAAGGTGACTATAACAAGCCTGATTTTGAGCTTGCTGGCCTGTATGACAATCGGCCCGACAATCGGTTGGGTATCGTGACGATCCAGAATCATATCGCCACCAGCTAACCTTTCACCTCGTTTCATCGCGCCGGTGCCTGTCTTTCGGGCCGGGTACCGGCGCTCATCATTCTCTCTTAACTCTTGACTATGTTGGCTGCTATGCCTAAACAAAAAAAACCTGAAACTGCTGCGCCCGTCCGGCCGCCTGTTCTGTTCCCCGCGATAGATCGTCCTGACGATTTTCGCCATATCTTTTACACCTGCCGCGACGGTGTGGAACGCTGCTTTCTTTCATACACGCTCGCGCATCTGCGGCAGCACGCCGATACCCTGCTCGTTATGCAGCAAAATGACCCCTGGGTCGCCTATATGTTTGATGTGATGATTGGTCCCGACCCGGAACCCGCTGTCCGCGCTCCGGTCGAGTTGAAAGCGCTCTTCGATTTTCTCGAACTGCTCTTTTCCCCGGACTATTGCAGCGCTCCGCTTGCCCCGGACGCGATTGAAGCGGCGATCGACCCCTCGGATGTGTGCAGACTCGTTAAAATCGCGACCGGCGTTGCCTCCCGCGAAAAACAGGAAACCTATGAAGGACTCCGACAAATTGAATCGGCTGGATGAGTTTATTGAAGAAGCTGGATCGCGCGGCGTCGATTTTGCGGCGCGCCTTCGCGGTCGCCGCCTCTGCTGCAATGACCCGGCCAATATTGTTTTTATTCCGGTTCCGGTCGGCGCTGGCTTCAAACTCAACCGCCGCGACCATTTTGAAAATCTTAAACGCGAATCGAAAAAGGCCCAATGCAAAATATGTCAGTCGCGCTATTGGGCTTCTGCCGATCGCAAATCCCTGATTGACCGCGCCTGATGCGTATTGATCCGATACACGTTCAAACCTTGTTTACTCACCGGCTGAGGGATGGCCGCGTCTGCCGCTTCCGTCCCTTCTGCTGGCCGGACATGATGGCGCTGCTGCCCGCTTTTTCGCGCTGCCGGGTAAACGCTCCCTGGCTCGATGTTCTCCTGCGCTCGGCCTTTGCTGCCGATGGTCTGGCGCGTGATGATTCTGCTGACGATCCGGTGGCCGTTGTGTTTGATATGCTCTTTGACAAGCGCTACTGTTCCGTGCCGCTCTCCCGCGCCGAACGCGAAGTGTGCCTCGATGCTAACGACCTCTCCTGTCTGCTCTCTATGTCTCTGCGACTGGCCGGGCTGGCCGACAAAGATTCGTCTGACGATGCTGCCGAGAAAAGTGGTGCGCCGTGCGAGTTCGACGTGGATGGCTGTATCTCGTTTGTCATGCGCTCGTTTGCTCTCGACTGGTGGCGCGTTCGCCGCCTGACATGGGCGCAACTGCTCTGGCATTACGATCAGGCGAATGTCCTGCACATGCGCTACGATGCTCCCATGCACGGTGTCGATACCTCCAAAATGCTCAAGGATCGCGAACGCCGCTTGCTGATGGAGCGCGCCCGCAAAGCCCTGCGCGCTTCTCGCGGCAATACTGTCAATGTTGACGCCCGCACCCGTCTGGCCGCTCTGCCGCCCGGTCGCATCCCTGACGAACAGGTCGATAGCTTGTGGAACGATATGCAGCGTATGGCTGACGTTCCCACTCACTACGACCCCGAAAAACTAGAACAAATGGAATCTCTCAAGGCCATGATGGCCGGTTAACTTTTACCAGGATATTGTATGACTATTGAATCTTCTATATCTCCCGCCGCTCCCGGCACCTATCGTCTGACTAACTCGGCCATTGTTGCCGGTGCTAAAGTTGAATGCCAGGTTAATGGTGTTGTCTGGCTGCGGAAGCAGCCCGAAAACGAGATCGCTAAACCCAGCCCCGCTGTTGCTATCGCCGTGGCGGAGCGCAAACTGATGCTTGTGGCGCTGCTTCCGCAAAAAAAACAATCACGCAAACCGGTCGCGATGCCTACTCCTGCGCCGAACATAGCAGATGTCGTCCAATTCCCCGAAACCGGTGCTAAACCTCCCTGCCTCGACTGCGGGTGAAAGGCAGTAGGCGGTGATGTGCGTGTTTCTTTTTAAGATCAACTGGTAAGGCAATGGATAGAATTGATAAGAATATTGGGCTTTCGGGTCACTTGCGCCTGCCTGGCGGTACCAAAAAAACCGGTCAAGGCAAGCAGGCGTCTGACAGCGATGTTTCTGCCGCGTTAGAGGGTATTCGCAGCGTAAAAGCGGGTATGAAGGGTGTCAAGGAAGAAACAAAGGCAACGAGCGCCGAATTTAAAAAGCTTAAAGCCGAAATTGAAAAAAGCGGAGTCGCCTTTGATAAATGGTATGCCACGCGGCAGGCCCGGCGTAAAAAGCATCTGAAAGATTTTTTTAAAGACCTGAAAACACAGGCTGCTGCCGAAGAAAAAACATTCGCTCGCCAGCAAGCCCAACGTGATAAATCGGAACAACAACGTATCGCCGCCAATCGCGCTGCCCGCGCCCAGGCCGACCGCGAAGCCCGCCAGCAGCAGTCCGCTATACGCCAACAAGCCGAAGCCGCTGCCAGGGAACGAGAAACTTTGGAACGCATCGCCGCTACTCACCGATTCAGAATAGGCGATCAGAACTCTATCCCTCCCGGTCGCCTCAATGCCATGTCTCGCGATAGCTCCAGAATTTCCAATACTGCTGACCGCATTGGCGGTATCAATGACGAAATTCATGCCATTTCTCGACGCCAGTCCGCCTATATGGGCGAGTCGGCTGCGCGCCGGATGCTCTCGCTGGAACTCGGCAAATACAATGAACTCGAACGCGCGGGCATTTCCGTCAATTCTGCCTACGCTCAATCTCTCGGCCTTACCAGCGCGCGCTATAAAGACCTGACCCGCGTTCTGGCTATCCTTAATGCGCAAAACGCCAAAATGATGAAATCGGGCGGCGCTGGGGGTAAAGGCGGCAAGGGTGGGTTTAATTGGTTCGGCGGCACGATGGGCGGCTGGGGTGAAGGCATGGGTAACATCGCCGCCTCTGTGAAGCGCCAGGGGCGCTATTGGGGGCAGTTGCGCGTCATGTACGGTATCTACAACAAACTTTCTCAGGGTGTCAGTACCTTCAATGACCTTACCGGCGATACTGCCCGCGCTGTACGTACTGCTGTTACCGATGTCCGCGATCTCAACCAGGCATGGATCGCTCAAAATGAAATTGCCGATGCTGCCGTCGCCTATCTCTCAAAATATCGCGGCTCTATCAAAGACTATACCGAAGCGGTCCACCAGCTTACCCGGGCTGAAATGAGCCGGGGCGAAGCTCTCAAGATTGCGCCTAATGTTCTGGCCGCTGCCTCCGGCCTCGATGCCCCGATTAAAGACGTGTCCCGCCTGATGGTCGGCCTCAATGAAATCTTCAAGGATATGGACGGCTTTGATTCCGATTCTGCCCGGATCAACCGGATGCTTTCGGTGATGTCGAAAGCCGTCAAAAATGAAGTTACGACGATTGCCGACCTGCGCCGCGCCCTGGGCTATATCGGTCCGGTTGCCAAACAGGCCAACATGAGCTTTGAAGAATTGGTCGCTACGGTTGCCCTGCTCAATACCAATCTTTTCCAGGCGTCCCGCGCCGGTACCGGGATACGCCAAATGCTTAACGCTATGGCGAAAAATGCCGACAAACTTAAAGATTTCGGCATTGATGTCGATATGTCCAAACCCCTCCAGTTTGCCCGCAGTATGCAGCAACTCGGCAAGGCGATCGGTAACGGCGCTCTCTCCGGCGAACAATTAAAATCGTTCCTCGGTATCTTCGGGTTGCGCGGCGCTGCCCCGGCTGCTACGATCGCTCAGCAATTCGATAGTTTTGCCAAAACGGTCCAGGAACTGAAAGACGCCGATATCCAGGACCTGCTCGGTATGCGCGAAATCCGCGAGAAAAACGTGCCTGCTCAGTTTGAAATCTTAGCCAAAAATGTTGACCTGCTGATCGCTAATATCTTGCGCGGCGCGGTTGGTGGTCGCGACATGGCTGATTCTCTCGAAAAAATCAATTCCGGCTTCGGCCGCGTCAACAAAGTTGCGCTTGTGACTGGCCGTACCCTTCATTCTGTCTTTGGCGGTGTTCAGACACCTATGCTGATCTTTGGCGCTATGCTCAATACCCACGTCCGCAAACTCCGCCTCTATAATGCCGCTGTCGCTAACGCGGAGGGCGGCGTTGAGGCTATGATGGCTTCTCAGGCAAAACTCAATCGCAGCTTCGCTATCGGAAACCTTTACATTATGGCCGCGACCGCCGCTGTTATGACCGGTGTCTGGCTCTATCAGCGCTACCGCCAAAAGCAGGATGATGCTATCAAGGCTGCTGGCGATTCGGCTGCGAAAAGCCACGAAGAAGCTATCGAGCTGCGCCGTAAAGCTACTGCTCTCCGTGACCTGGCTGACATGCAGGATTCTGTCGTTGACAAAACCAAGGCCCTGGCTAAAGCTAACGATTCCGCGCGTAAGGCGGCGTCTGATCTCGGCGAAATTTACAAAACCCAGGCGTCCTCCCTTTCGGATGCCGCTGATGCTATGGATCGCTATGCCAACGCTAAAGACAAGGCGGCTGCGGCGGATGCGCTGCGCCAAGCCGATCTTATCAAAGAAAAATATAAGCGCTCTTTGTTTAATGTAAACTTGGGTGCCGGTGAAGATGCCCAGGCTGGGCTTGTGCGGGGTGCTGCCTGGTCGCGGTTCAAAAATGTATTGAATATTGGTTCCGCTCGCACCAAAACCTCTGGATATTCTGATGTTCTCGACGATCGTCTGCCTAAAATTGCGCAGTTTTATGCCGATATGGAAACCTTTGTCAAAACTTTGAGAATGAATGGCAAAAGCGTTTCTGAAATCCGTAAGGAAGTTGAAGCTATTATTGCTAATCAAAACTTGCGCGAAATGTTGGAAACGGTAAGAAATATCGCGGATTTGTTCAAAGACCCCAATCTCTATAACCGCTCGTCTGCCGAACTCGAAAAACTGAACGGCTTTATTGAAACACTCGGCGTTGTCGCTGATTCGTCTGCTGCCAAACTCAAAAAAACAATTACTGGTATGGAAGATGTCAGCGCTCAAATGGCCTGGAAATTCGCCCGTCAAAGCCTGGTCGAGTCCATGCGCGGCAGAACCTACACCGATCCGGCTGGCAAAGAACGCACTATGACCCGCCGCCAGATGCGTGATGATTGGGTCAAGGGCGCTCGCAAAGACTCTGCTACCAAAAATGCTTTCGGTATTATGAGCCAAATGGGCCTCGTTGGTACCACCGGCTTTGATGGCAAAAAATCTTCCGGCGTGTTCGACCGTATCAACGAACTGGCCGGGGGCGATGCCGCCAAAGCCAAACGCATGACCGATGCTTTCCTCAACGGCATGAAACCCCGCTATGAAAAATGGATTAAAGATGCTCCTGTTGGCAGCTCTCAACGCGCCTCGATTCGAAGCGAATATGACGAACTCAGAAACGCTATCCTGGCCGCTCCTCGTTTTAATGATGAATCCGTTTTCCAGAATGGCATCGGCGACAAACTTCGCGAGCAGCTCGGTAATGGCTTTGAAAAGGCCATTGATGAAATCCTGAATATCGCTACCGGCGAAAAATCCGACCTTCAGAAGCTGCTCGATGAATACGACAAAAACGCGACCGCTCTTGCGGACAATACTGCCGAACTCACGAAACTGAACGATAAATTGGCCGATCCGATTGCCGAACGCCCTGAAGGTGCCGGGCTTTCGCTCCGCGATCAGGTTCGCTCTGGTGCGGTTCGCAAGCAAAACTATGCCGACCGCCTGAATGGCCCGCGCGCTTATTCTCCGCCCGTGCCTGCTGCTGCCGCACCTTCGTGGGCCAATGGCGGCCTGCCACCGCCTCAACCTG
>CAZCLS010000052.1:0-13320 GCA_964499565.1 uncultured bacterium | reverse complement strand
TGACTGGATCGAAAAAATGCGGGTAACGTGTGGTGATCCAGCGCAGGGATCCGCGCCAGCCGGCCTCGTGAGAAACAATGTCCATAGCGAACGTGAGCGGGCGCCGGGCATCGATCCGGTGCCTGGCACGGGCAAAGGTGAACCGGCCGGACTTCGTCATGCGCATCATTATCTCGCGTGAAATATCCTCGGGTGACAAGACTATGCTCAGACCCGTATCCGTTTCCGGTTCCATCACCGAGAACAATGGCAGGCAAATGATGTTGCCACTCTCCCACCCGGGACAAAACGCGAGGCGCGGATTATCCAGGCGAAAACTTGGCGCGCCGTAATCAAAAGCGGCGTCTTTCAAGGGCATCACTGTCAGGGGATCGGTCCAGCTGCCGTCGCCACTCCCGGCGATCCAGAAGCGGGTTTGCGGAATTGCCGGATAAGCCAGTTGCGTGAGTATTTCGGTGCTCCAGGGATCGCCCTTTCCCCGAATCTCGATCTCCCATCTCACGCTGTCCCGGGTGGGCATAAACCGTTCGATGACCTGGCATGTGTGAGCCGGGTTGTCGGCCACAAGGGTCCGTGTGAATTCCATCCCGCCGTGCAAGAGCGTCTTCGCCGCTACTTCCCCTTGTGTGCGGCATCCCTCCAGTAGTGTTTCGCCCGCCACTGCCCTTTCGATGCCTTTGTCGCCGGCAATCAAACTGACGATCCGTCCATCAGCAGAAAGCGTCAGTTTCAATCCCGGCGCCCGGACCTCGTGCCGGGCCGGCGTACAAACGTTACTGATTGACACCGTAAATCCTTCTCCCGCCTCGGCAGTGCCGAACACAGGAACGGGCTTGCTTCTCTGCAGCACCATGTTATCGCCGAATAATTCAGCAGGCTGCACAGCCGCCTGCGCGGCGCTTACAAGCATTATTGCCGCAAGCATAACAGCCACAAATCTGATTTCAGACAATTTCATTCTACTGCTCCTTTTTATGTTACAGTATTATTGATACATTATACTATTTTCACTTTTTCAGCGCCACTACAGCGGCCTCGGCAATTTTTTCAAGCAAGCGAATGCAAATATACACTTTAAGCGACACGCGGCCGAAACAATGGCGACAAACTTCCCTTTCAGTCGGCCCGTATGCTTGACATTGGGGAACGGGATGCTGTCTTTCTACTGACCGGTCAATCGAAACGAGCAGGAGCCGGAATCCGGGCGAGACGGAAGCCTATGGCCATATTCTTCGTCCCGGGTGCTTCCGATTCGCGAGCGAAGGAAAAGACGCCATCCGGCTGGTGGGCAAAGCACCCGCCGCGAAACACACGGGACCAGCCCGTTGCAGGACCTCTCGGGTCTGTCACCTCTTCCGCCGTGTAAGGTCGCTGCCAATCCTGACACCATTCCCATACGTTCCCGTGCATGTCGTAAAGCCCCCAGGCATTCGGCTTCTTCTCACCAACAGGATGCGTCTTCCATTCCGCGTTCGCAACGTACCAGGCGTACTCGCCCAACGTGCCCGCGTCGTCGCCAAAGCTATACTTCGTCGTGCTTCCCGCCCGACACGCATATTCCCACTGCGCATCGGTCGGCAATACGAACTTCCAGCCTTGCCCGCCTGCTTTCGCATTGAGTTTATCCAGGAATTCCCGGCAGTCTTCCCAGGAGACGTTTTCCACAGGTTTCTTTCCCCCCTTGACCTGGCTGGGGTTGCCGCCCATGACTCTTTCCCGTTGTTCCTGCGTTACCTCGTGCTTGCCCAGGTAGAACGGTTTGGTGATGTTCACTTTGTGGATCTCCCCACCGCCTTCACCGCTTATCATGAATGAACCGGGAGGGATCAAGACCAGCTCCAGCTTCACTCCGCCGTCTACGTCCACCGCAAGTTCCTCCGGCAAGTCATTCGTCTCGCCGTAAGCAGTTGTTCCAATCGGCTTTGTTTCGTCGGTTTTTATCGGCACGACTCTGGCGTCGTCGCGGGCGGGTTTGACCGGGGTCTTGTCTGCAACCACAGCAGGCTTCTTCGGCACCGCTTTCGTCCTGCTGATCGCAGTGGTCCATATTGATTTCAATTCGTAGGCTTCAAACTGCACGAGTCTGGCGTCGCCGCCGGTGGCGGTGACCGAGATCTGGTCCGCGTCCATCTTCTTGCCGGGTCCCGCGCCGGAAATATAGACGCGTCCACCGTTGCCGACGATCTCCATCAGGGCCCGGTCGACCAGGACCTGCAGCGTGATCTTGCCTGCCACCGGCTTCATCTCGGCTTCGTTCAGCTTGCCGGCTTTCACATCATACGTGACGGTACCGTCCGGGACGTTCAGCTCGATGATCTCCGCGTTTCCGACCTCCACGGTGAGGCGAATGTCGAGCAGGTCGCTGCCCACGGGCAGGTCAACCAGCTTGCCGGCTTCCAGCTTCTGCGGCTTCGCCGTGTTGCTCCTGGCACGCAGTGTTTCAATCTCCTTGACGGGCGTGGCAAACATGCGGATGCCTTCCCCGGTCTTGCGAAGCGTCAGGCAATGGGGGAAGCTGAAGTGTTGGTTGTAGGGTCCCGGTGCCTCGACCTTTATCCAACCGATCTGGATCCTGCGTCCGTCGGGCGAATTGTCGAAAGTCTGGGAGGCATAATACGGCCCGTAGTGGACCTGGTGCTTGCCCTCATGTTCGGGGGTGAACGTCCTG
Source organism: uncultured bacterium (assembly GCA_964499565.1). Taxonomy (GTDB): domain Bacteria; phylum Auribacterota; class UBA3054; order UBA3054; family CAZCLS01; genus CAZCLS01. Next base: position 10,652 of record CAZCLS010000052.1, on the reverse strand, counting down.
CCGTCAAACGTGCCCACGGCATATTTGGCATCAGCCGCAAAGACCACCCAGCGGGTGTCGTTCGCATCGCCGTCGACGGGCAGTTCAAAGAGGTCGGTGCACTCGTAATAACCGGGCAGATGGCTCTGCTTGGTCCAGTCCTTCAGGTTGGTCGAGGTGTAGAAGGCGGCATTCCTGCCCACCTCCTTTTGCGGTTGAACGTCATAGACCACCATCACCCAGTGGCCGCCGAGTTCCTTCGCCTTGTCGTCGAGCGGCGTATCATCTTTGTCATAGGCATACCAGCTAACCTTGGGGTCGCGGCCGTTGTGTCTCACGACGGGGTTCTTTTCGTAGTACGTGAATGTTTCCCCGTTGTCGGTGCTGTAGGCGATGCACTCGCCGCACCCGGTATCGGTTAGGAAAGCAACCAGCGTATTCTCACCCCAGCCGGCGGTGTTCTTCTTGTCCACCGTGGCACTTCCGGAGAAAGCGGCGCCTTTGCACATGGTAGTGGGAAACACCTTGTCAGGCTGCTGCTCCCAGTGCAGCAGGTCTGTGCTGACGGCATGACCCCAGGTCATATTGCCCCAGGGCAACCCCACCGGGTTGTGCTGGAAGAAGAGGTGCCACCTGCCGTTGTGGTACACCATGCCGTTCGGGTCGTTGTTCCAGCCGACTTTCTGGGTGAAATGGAACTGGGGACGATAGGGCTCCTTGTAGAAGTTCTCCTCGCCGGGGATGGTGTCCGACTGCTTTATCAGTACAAATCCTGCTTTGGTGGTCACCGCCTCGACCCGCGCTTTTCTGCCCGTGTAGTTCCCGATCGTAAAGAAGGCATACCAATCCGCCTGCTCTGCGTCAGGCGCCAGATTCAGGTCGTATTGGCGAACCACCTTGTCGTCGATATAGAGCCTGATGGTCGAGCCCCGGCCTTTGTTCTGGATGGGCAAGATAAGGTATTTATTCTCGACCGTGAATTCCTCCTCCCACTTGTCCACGGCTGCCAGCTGCCCATCCGCCTGCACGGCGCGTACCAGCATGAGCGCCACAAGCATAACGAACGCAAATCTGATTACAGACAATTTCATTGAACTGCTCCTTTTTATGTTGCAGGATTATTGATACATTACTTTTCCATCGCCCCTGCGGCGGCCTCGGCAATTTCTTGCGGTGTGCGTACATAGTCATACGCCTTGAGCGATGCGATGCCGCCTCTGTATGGATTCACCACGCCGCTGTACGTGTTGAACAACGAACCGACATACATCGGGTATCCTGCTATTGTTGCCAGGCTGGTGAATGTTTTCGTGCCATCCTTCATCAGTTCACCATCAACATATACCTTGAATGTCGACCGATACCCGCCGTCATACACCAGCGCGATATGTGTCCACTTGTTCCCCTGCAGGCCGCGGCGCCAATGATTGCGTATTCCCTGCGCCGAGAAATCAAGGTGGCGGCCTATGTTGTCGGCCCCGTGGCCGTCCGCTGCAACTTCAGGCGCTAGCGCCAGGAACGATCCCTGGTTCTCTTTCTTTATCAGTGCCTCAACCGTAAACGGATGCGTGCCCGCAAACTCGGCCGGCATTGTCGTGTCAGACTCCAGGAACTCCCCATCACCATTAAAGTACGCACACTTAACTCCATCAATCGTTTTCACCGACGGAATGTGATCACGTGACGCAGGCTCTATGGCGACAAACTCACCCTTCAGCCTGCCCCTGTTCTTAAGCGTCGGTACCAGTTGGCCGTCTGCCTGGTCGGGGGACGTGATCGAAACCGCAAGGTCGCTTGCTGCCACATCTTCCTTGCCTCCCGCAAGCGACGCGACTTCTTCAGGCGACAGATCCTTCGTAAATACTTTAAGTTCCTTAAGAATGCACTCGGCCCCATCCTTGCCGCCGATAATCAGCTTTTCCGCACGTGCAAGGCTGAACTCCTGTTCTACCTCGTTCACAAGTCGGCCATCGCTGTAGTACTTCAATTTCCCATCCGCGTAGGTGATGCACATCGACTTCCAGTGCCATGCCATGGCGGAAATAGTCGCAAGCTGCCTGCCGCGTTCTTCTTCGGGATAACGGTCTATCTTGTGTTCCGTGTTATCTTTTCCACGCCAGGAGAACGGTGCATCCGTGGTATGCGCAAATACCGCTTTTGCATTACCTTCACCCCAGCTCAGGATCGGAATGCCTCCATGGCGGATAGGCCGTACCGCGCGATAATGTATACTGAACGAGCCGTTGGTCATCTCGGCCGGAGTACTGAACGTCGATTCCATTCTCCGACCGGGTACTAAGTCGATCCCAATCGTTCCTCTGAATTTTTTCGATACCGGCGTCCACGAATCCGGTGTTTTGCCAGGAACGAAAACTGCGGCATGAGCTCCTTTATTTTCCCATTTCTTCAGTTCGCCTACCTGCAGATCACTCGCATCAAGATCTACCAGCGCTCCCGCGCGCGTCGCAAACTGCCAGGTGTCGCCATTGCCCACTCGCCAGTAGTACTGCCGTCCCGGCTCAAGCGCTGGAGTACATGTTCCCGGAGAAAATTCGCCAAGTGATTTCATATTTTCCGGACTTTCTCCCAGGAAGACTGTGTCCTTTTGAACACCGCTAACAACGCCGGGCGCCCAGCTCAAGAGCGGTTTTCTTTCCGCGACTACCATTTCCGCCGGTGCAGGCCTCGGATCATGGGCCAGGTTGAACGAATGATTCTTGACGTTGTCTGCAAGCTGCCCGGGCGTCAGGCGTCCCTTGTGCACCCTGATCGCTGCTACAGCCCCATTAAAGTATCGCTTCCAATTCCACCGTACCGGATCATAATGCCCGCCTACATGCAGCCGTTCATATTTTTTCGGTCGTAAGGCGGAATCTATCTCACCAGCCTTCTCGCCATTGATGTATACTTCGGCCGAACCTTTCCCTTTGCCGTCGAACACCAGTCCCACATGCTGCCAGCCTTTCTTCAGAAATCGTGAATCGAGCTCAAAATCACCCCACTCCAGCACAACTTCATTGCTGGAAAGCGCATCAGAATATACCCATGCTTCCAGCGTTCCCGGCGCATTTGCCAGCATCTCCCTGTCAGGCATAAATCCTGAAACCATGCGGTCCTTCCCGCCAAATATCGGGGCTGTGATTCCAGCGGTATTCTTTGGCGTGGGAGTACTGTGCGACGGGCCCCACATATAGGCATGAATATCGTTATGCAGCCTGCCCGCCAACGTGCCATGGTTGGCCCAGCTGCGCAGCCACGGCCGGTGCATCTTCTCCGGGTACAGAGGATTGTGTTCCCGCCGCGGTACGTCCGCCAGCCTGCGCGCGTCCATGTCAACATACAGCGTATCTGCTACATGTCCGTTAGGCTTGCGATAGTGCGCGGCCTCTTCTTCATAATGCTCGGTAATCTGCCAGTGACTGATATCGTAGTTATAGATACGCACATTCGCGATCGACCCTGTGAAACCATCTTTTACCTTACCGTCAACCGGAATGCCTGCCACAAAAACCCGGGCGTGTTCTCCAAGCGTAAATTTATGCGTTCCTTCATGCACAAGCTCTCCGTTCACATACACCTGGTACAGCCCGGCTGTGTTTTCCTTTCCACCACCGCGATATACATGGACAATGTGCTGCCATTCTCCGGTACCGGGACGGGTTTTCCATTTCCCGGTCACGTCGCCGCAATGCTGGTATGCCGTGCTATCGCTACCCCAGAAAAAGCGCGCACCATCTTTTTCTTCGCCCCATCCCGCCAAAACCTGGTTCGGTCCACCTTCTTCATTCTTCAAGGCCCATAACTCAATCGAGAAGTCCCGGTTGCCATACAAACCGTAGCGTGTTTTCAAATCCCAATCCAGGGCTTCGTTGCCTGAAAATGTAACTGCCGGAACTCCCTTGACTGTCTCCACTTTCGGATTGCCGATCGCCCTGAACGTGCCGACCGTTCCGTCTAAATTGCCCCAGTGGTCCTCAAGCCAATAAAGCAGGCCGCCACTGTTCCGCCAGGCGTGCAGTGTCCCCTGCTCGTCGGCTTCGATCCCCTGGAGCGCGTCCAGCTCTATGCACAGGTCACCCGGCATGTGCGGCTGCAAGGCAATATACTGCGAGCGATTCTTGCGATACATAGTGTCTCGCGGACCTGCGGTCATAAACGCCTGCCCGTTGACTGCCATCTGCTCATACTCGTTGTTGGCCCCGTAACTGCCCAGATCCGCATTGTCATCCGCGTGGTCAAGCCATACCTGGCGGTTGATCATCCTGAATGCAGGATCGCTCGAATTAAACACGCCATGTATCTGGTGGCCGGTTTCATGAAACAGCAGAATACCCAGTATTTCCTTGCCGTTCCGCTTTAAGAATCCGCCATAACTTCCCGTCATGAATCCCCGCGCATAGCCGCTGCCCTCGAAACTGCCAAGTACATGACCGCAGTTCCAGAAATATACTATGTCGCGCACATCCCGGCTCTTCTCCAAGTAGCGCCGGGTTCCGATCGCGGTCTGCAGCAGTGGGGCGTTGTCCGCTCCCGGAGAGACAAGGCCCGGAAATCCCATACTCGGTTCCATCATCTTCGCCCCGGTAACCGCCTGCTTGTAATCATCCGGCAGCGGCTCTGGTATGATCGAGTCCGGTTCAGCCGTGAAATAGTCCCGCACATGAAAGCTCCAGACCTGGCCCGGAGTAAGTGTACCATCAGCTTGGGTGGTATCCACCCGCCAATAATACGTCTTGCCATGCACTAGTTTGTCCGGCCCCGGAGTATAGTTGTTTCCGGGCATATCATTCCGTGATTCTATAACTGCCGTCGGCTTTTCCATCTTCTCAAGCTCTTCAACACTCTCCGCAATATACAGGTCCTGCTGTTTCGTTCCTTTAACTCCCGGCGTCCAGGTGAACGTATAGATTGGATTGATTGTCGCTTCTTCTTCCGGATTCGGCAGCCGCGCTTCGCCATTGATCGTGCGGAATGTCCATACATCACCCGGGGTTTTGACAGTGCCATTCTTGTCAAGCTGGGCTACTCGCCAGTAGTAGCGTGTACCGTAATCCAGTTCGATATCATCCAACGTAGTTTTATCCGTTACAACCGCATCAGCCGTGCCGTCTTCCACTTTCTCCCGCTCGGTCGACCGGTACACCTTATACTTCTCCACGCCCTTGCTTCCCTGTTTCCAGGAAAATCCCGTCTTCATCTCCATCAGCGCGGCATCATCGGCCGGCTTCGGATCAAACGCGTTTACCAGTCCACCGTTCATGCGTACTTCCAGGTCGTCCATGGCATAGTCAAACAGCTGCATATCCCCTATGTATCCGTCAAACCAGTCTGCCGGTCCAGGATACGCATAGTACCAGCGGCTGCCCCAGTTCGCTCCGATAAAGAAATGCTTGCGCGTGTCTTCCGGTACGTTATACCCCGGCTTACCGTCTTCCGTCGCCGTAACAAATACTCCCGGACCATAACACCAGCGTCGCATCGGATTGTAGTTGTAACTCCACCAGTCCGCGTCCATGTCGATCGACATGATCCGGTAAAAATATTTCGTGCCAGGCTTCAGATCGTCTAAGTTAAACCGCACTTCTCCTTCCGGCGCCCAGGCGATATCCATTTCCCTCTGCCACAGATGATGCCGCAGCTGGTACCAGTAGTGCAGATCCTTCTCGCCATAATACAACCCGACCGATGCCTTGCCGCTCTTTGCATACAGATCGGCTTTGATCACCGCGTTTGTCGTGCCGATTTTCTCCACTTCCAGCGGACGGCGATGCACTATATTATCGTATGTATGCTTGCTCACAAGCCGTCCGTTCGTGTAAACCCGCAGTTCACCATCTAATCCCCCCGTATAGACGTAGGTCACATGCTGCCATGCGTTGGAACCATGCAGCCCGAGTGCTCCTTTTCCCTCTCCTTTCTGGCCGCGCGAGGTCGCGCTCATGCCGCCTATGTCGCAGTTGTAATCTGTAAAACTTAACCGCGTTCCGTGATCACCGCCCATGCTGTGCCAGCTCATCAGCGTCCCGGCTTCCTCTACCTCCGATTCGTCCGGCTTGTACACCCAGGCCGACATAGTAAACGGCTTGTTCTTGCCTAAATAGTCCTTGACAACAAAATCACTGGTCAGTGCCTCGTATTCAGGATCTATATGCCCAACTTTCGATACGGAAAACTTAAGCCCCTTGCGCCCCTTGACCATCTCAACTACCGGCGTTTCGTTCATAGAATGAAATCCTCCCCCCAACTCACCTTCATTCTTCCAATACGAAAAATCTCCCAACGGCAGGGCGTCTACCTTGAGATCGATCAACTTGTTTCGACCGCCTTCTTTGATCGTATATTCCATAACGGTTTCCGGAAACTTCGCTTTCTTGTTGAGCATGTAGCTCAGGTCCGGCGGCGAAAAATAGAATAATGGCATTTCCATCATGGTTCCCCACGGATCTTTTACGTATGCCCGGTTCACCGTCGTGTGATCGAACGTGCCGTAGTAATCAACTCCGAGCTTGTTGCCCCACAGCGACCACTGCCGTTCCTGCGGCTTCTCAATATTAAGCTTCACTTTCGTTCCCTGCACCGCCGGCTCTGCACCAAACGACTGCAGCACCACTATTGTCGCCATCAATACGATTACCAGAATTTTGTTGTTCATTGTGTCTTCCTTACTGTATGAAATTATTATATGTCCTACCTTTCGTCCGTTCTAAACGGCGATGGCTGTTGTCCTATTCCATCAACGCCGACTCCCCGCGGTGCCAGGAGACGTTCGTCTCATCGAGCCACTGCCAGCGGCCAGCTTGGCTGCGACGAAGTTTATGAGTTCCTTGCGTTCGGCGTCGCTCAGCGCTGTCTTGTAGAGAAAGGTGTCGCCGATTTCACCGTTGAAAGTCGACCACGCGTCTGGCTCGTTGCGTCCGAGGTTGATGCAGCGCCCGTAGCCACCGACGACGCCAGGCACAAGATTCGTCATCTGATTGGCGGAATCACAGGCCATGATTTCCGCGTTGTCCGCGAAGGTCTTCCAAGTCCCGTTGGGCTGGACGACGAGGCTGAGGATAACGATCTGTCCGTCGGCAAGCGCAAAGTCGCTGATCTGTGCTTGGCCGTTGCGGCGAACGTACACTGTGCCGTTCCAGTTGTAGACACCGAGCTGCAGTCGGTCGTAGAAGATGTCGACCACAGAGTCCCAGGCGTCTCGGGCGCTGTGACGGCGATGGCGCACGGCCGTCACAATCGTGAACCCGTCGCACTCGATGTTCGCCGAACGAGCGGAGCCAAATCGGAATCCGTCGCCTTCCGGCGCGTTAATGCAAGCGAACTTCCGGCCGTCGATGCGTGTCACGGTCGGCTCGGACATGGGAGTAAGGGATCCGCCCTTTGGAAACTGCGTCGGCCAGGAGGCGATTTTGCCATCTTTCGGCAAATCCTCCGCAAGGCACGCGAAGAGCAGGTCGCCGGTTCGGGGGACGCTGCCGGTCGCCTTGTTTTTACTTTTGAAGCGGACGAAGATCTCGTGGCTGCTGCCTATTTTTTTGAGCGAATACGTGGACACGGCGCCGACGCTCTTGTCGTCAACGATTACGTCCTCGATGGCAAAGCCGGGATTCGCCGTGATAGTGAAGACGTGGTCGCTCTTGGGCCAGGCATTCAGTAACCCCGAAGGGCTGACGGTTCCTCCGTAGCCTGCGCTGGTCTCGATCAGTAGCGGCGGCAGGGCCGGATCGATGTCCGCGTTAACGTATTTCTTGATCAGGGCCTCGTAGTTCGGGTCGATGCCGCTGAAGGCCTTGAAGTTCCAGACGCCCGCGCGCCGTCCGACGTTCTTGATCGGCTCCATGTTCGTGATCGTCAGGCGAAAATAACGCGCTTTCACGTCGTTGTCGTCGACCATCGGACAGCCCGGCTTCTGGTTCATCCGCTTGTCAGCGAAAACCTTCCAATCCTTCTTGTCGGTCGAGTATTCGAGGATATACTGATAGACGTGCTCGGGATACTCGAACTGCAGATGAGTGCGCCGGACCTTCTGAACGCTTCCCATGTCGATCTCGATCCATTCGTTCATCTTCCCGGTTTCCGCGCGCCAGAGGGTGGCGTTGTTGTCGTCGGCCGCGTAGCGAGGTAAGTAAGTTCCTTCGTTCGAGGACGCGACGACCGTGGCACCCCGGGCCAGGTTCGGAAACTTATTCTGATTCTTGCCGAAGTAGCCTACGCCTTTGTGCGTGAGGAGGACCTTTTCTATCTGGTCGGTGTCGGTGAAGCGCATGCGGTCGATGCAGGTCTGCCGCGTGAGCCCCCCGGCCGAGACCCAGATGTCGTGCCGGTGATAGATCATGAAGTAGTCATCGTCTTCCTGCAACACGCTGTGGTGGCCGGTGCCGTGGATTTTGCGCGCCACGTCCGACGACAGGATCGGATTGTTCTCACCGTAGATCCACCCGCTGTCGGCCGTGGGGCCGGCTGTGTTGATTGAGTAGCGGACGTTGTAGGTTTCATCGTGGCAGGAGGCGTTGGAGTACATCATATAGTACTTTCCGTTGCGCTTGAGCATGTAGGGCCCTTCCATGATGCCCTTCAACTCGTGATAGGGAATGCGGCCCTTGCTCGCGAAGGTCTGCATGTCGTCGTTGAACTTCACCCATCCCACTCCGGCATCCTGAATGCCGGCCCAGGTCGTGAAGTAGCCGTAGACCGCTCCGTCGTCGTCCCGAAAGGTCTGGAAGTCGAGCGTGATGACCGGAGGGACAAACTTGTCAGGGACGAGCGGGGCCTTTTTGTAAGGTTTCCATGGCCCGACAGGGCTGTCGCCTTCCGCCGCGAAAGTCATGCAGGGGAAGTTGTAGAACAGGTAGTATTTCCCGTCCTTCTCCATGCAGTCCGGCGCCCAGTTCTTGTCGTTCGGGTTCCAGTTCATCTTGTAGTTGACCCAGTTGACCATGTCCTTGGAAATCCAGACCTGTGTCCAGCCCTCGCACGCGCCGATACCGTCGGTGGAGGTGTAGAGGTAATAGGTGTCCCCGAACTTCTTTAGCGTCGGGTCGGCAAAGTAGCCGGGCACCACGGGGTTGAAATTGCCGATCGCGTCCCAGGCGGCGCCGGCCTCGCCCTCGGCGGCCAAGGCCGGGGAGGTGAACGACGCTCCGAAGCCGAGGAGGAGCGTCAACAGCAGGAGCGTGGTCGATAATGCGGATGTTTTTCTTTTCAATGTTCCAGTAATAAGTGAGTTTTTACGGTTCATACTGTATCCCTGGTATTAATGTAATCCTGAATTGAGGCGTGTTAATAAAATCTGCTTTTTACCATTCGTCCGTTCTAAACGGTGAGGCTGGCAGGCCTTCCTTATTATAAAGATTTGCCCCTTCGGGATCCTGGCAGTAGGCGTACCGCACTGCTGCAGGTTTGGGTACTTCGGGTGAGGACACCACCACGGTGGCGCCGTCAATTACCGCGTCAGCCAGGACCCATTTCCGGTCCGCGCCTGCCATCGCAAAACTGTTCAGCGGCTGGTCGGGTGCCGGTTTCACCGGCTCAAGACCATTCTTTGTTCCTACCATCAATCCCGAGCCGGTGTGGTCGAATGTGAGTCGAATGCGGCTGCCTTCCACGGTCATGCCCGAATAGAGCGGACCGCTGCAAACAAGGTCCTTCCGGCCATATTCGTTGCGCAGCGCCCAGAGCGACAAGCGTTTCGCTACATCCTGCTTGTTGGGCGGATGCCAGCCCGAGGAACCGGGAAGATCGATGATCACCGCCATGCCCGTGTGCGGGATGGCGAGACTGCGGCGCTGGGCTTCTCGCGTGGGCGTCAGGCCGTCACCTTTCCACGGCGGCGTGTCCTTCTGCGGCATGCGTGCCAATTGCACGTAGTAAAATGGAAGCTCCGTCCTCCTCCATACCTTGCGCCAGCCCGCTATCAGCGCCTGCATGCGTTTGACATAGATGTCATTCTCCCCGCCGTTCCACTCGCCCTGGTACCAGACGACCCCGCGAATGCCGAACGGGACAATCGGATGGATCATACCGACATACAACCCGCCGAATTCCAAACCGGGATGATTGGGCCAGTCCGGCGTGAGCGGTACCCGCTCTCCGTTAGCCAGGGCCGCTTTTGTTTTGGTAATCCAGGCCTCCAGTACCGGCAGAGTCTTAGGCAGAATCTGCTCGCGATAGTGCTTCTCTGCGTCTTCTATGCCTTTGGCTTTGTCAGCGAATTCCGGCACGTGCTCTAATCCCTCGGGCGCCGTCCATAATTCTATGCGCGTGCCGCCGACCGAACTGTGGATCAGGCCGATCGGAATTTTAGTCTCCGTATTGAGTTCCCGCCCGAACAGATACAGTACAGCGGAAAAATCTTTGACGGTTTCCGGCGAACATATAGTCCACTGCGAGTCGACATCATCGACCATCTGGTTCTTTTGCAGGCGAGGCACAGTGAACAGACGGATCAGAGGTTTTTCAGCTCCGGCAATCTCTACCGATGCGTTCTCAACATCGCGCATCGCGAACTCCATGTTCGACTGGCCGGAACCTAACCAGACGTCTCCCACCAGCACATCGCTGATCTTCACCGTGTTGCGCCCTCTGACAACCAGCTCCTGCGGCGTAGCGTTCACCTTCAATGCGGCCAGCCGCAGCATCCATTTGCCGGCCGTGTCCGCCGTAGTCGTTACCTTCTG
>CAZCLS010000051.1:10688-13463 GCA_964499565.1 uncultured bacterium | reverse complement strand
CGTGGCTATATAATCCACTTGTATTCTCAACGGGAATAGTGCTTCTGATCGGCATTGTGACCAGGATAGCATTCGGCCGCGCTGTGCGGATCAGCTTATCGACAGCCGAACAGAAGATCGCGTGGCTTCTGGCGGCAGTGCTGCTTTTGCTCAACTGGATCTATATCATAGTCCAGGTTGGGTAGCCCGTTTTCTTCTGTGTAGTGCATACAAACCTATCAATCCTGCAAGCACTGCCATACTCCCCGGTTCAGGTATTACCCGTATATAATCGCGGCGAACAGATGAGGTAACCAGGCTGCTGTGATTGCTTATCATCAAGGCAACCGAGTAGGTCCCTTCGGCCGGGTATTGCCAGACCGGCTGATCATTGCCAGGGCCTTGCGCATCCCAGGTGCCGTCATTCTGGAAGTCCCACCAGTAATATACCGCAGCTGGGTCCGGTTCGGAAATCGCACTGACAAACATGACTTCTTCATCCGGCACGGCAACAGCGGGAACAGCATAAAAGCTGCACCAGAATGCGGGCGCGTATTCATACGCGCCAATATCAACGCTGTCGCCGATGACACGCGGCCGACCGTCAAGGTCGGTTGCCGGGTACATCCAGGATTGCATTATTCCCCTGTCGATGCAGGGCGAAGAAGGCGCGAGCCTGAAATTGCCGGCTTGATGATCTATACACCCGGGATCGTTAGTCAGATTATTCCGCCCGACCGGCGGCAAAGGAGTAATGCAGCACTGTTCATACCAGGTTTTACCATCACCGACATGGATCCAGTTGTTTGTACCGTTATACTGTATCACGCAATTATTAACAATGCAGGTCAGGTACCAGAAGTAGGCCATGGTATCCAGTTTCACGCCGTAATCGCTATTATCCACCACCGTACAGTTTTCCATCAGACCGTAATAGCGGTAGTAGGCACCTCCGCCGGCATTGCCGGCTATCAGGCTGGAATACGGTTCACACCCGACAATGCCGCCGCCTTCAGTCGCGCTGTTATTGGTAATCACACAATTCCAGACCAGGGCATAGGAAGCTCCGCCACCATTGTTAGCGCTGTTGCCGGTTATGAGACTGTTCCTCAGTATCCCGCCGGCCGCTCCCCCGCCGGTCTGGCCTTCATTACCGTATATGGCGCACCGGGTAACCAGCCCGTCCCAATCGCTGTAACAGCCGCCACCTGAGTCGAGGCCGATGTTATAGGCAATAGTACAATCTGAAACAATGCCGCCATGATTATACACCCCGCCGCCTTTATCCACTATGCGGGTAGAGCCGTTTGTAATTGTAAATCCGTTCAACAGGCAGCCGCTCTCCATGAAAACGCAGCGAATTGCAGCATTATACTTCTTGCCGACTCCGCGTATCAACGTGGCAAAAGGCGCCGCGTTGGTGGCGATCAGACTGATTGATTTTGACAGCACGACCCGGTTGGTCGTTCTTTCTTCATGCAGAACCGCCACGCGCATGCCCTGGTCATAGACACCCGGGCCCGCAAGAACGACACCGCCGGCCGGCGCCGCGTCGACGGCATCCTGGAGGACGTGAGCTGCCGTCGCCCAACTGGTATAAGGCAGTGTGTCCAAACCTGTTTTGGACACATAATTTGTCACCGCGGCAACATGCACCGTCACCGTGTCAGACACGGAAGAATCAGTATTCCAGACTGTATACACGACCGGATAGGTTCCCGGTGCGGAAAATGTATAGAACTGAGCGGGAATATTTGACAGGATCGTTCCATCATTGAAATTCCAGCGAGAGCCGCAGGGAATTCCTTGCACGAAAGCGTTGAAGCGCACGGGGAAGCCGACTGACACAAAGGTGTAATCGGCCGTAATGCTCACCGTCAATGATTCCTTGCAACTGTCGGCCATGAATTCCCGGCAGCCGATATCGACCGCGCTGCCGTTGATACGCGGATTACCGTCGATATCTACTGTTCCGTCTACATATGACGAATTGCCCGCGTCTATGCAGGCAGAACCGGGAACGAGGTAATAATTGTCCAGCCCGGTTACTCCCGGCGGCAGGTCTGTACAGCCCGGTCCGGGCGGTTTTGGCCACGAACAACAGTTATAACAATTCAAGATATCGTAGTTCAAGCGCTTCCCGCGCGAGGTATTGTAATAGATAATTGTATTCTCGGTTTTGTCGGTTGTTTTACCTAAAAAACTTGATGCATAAATGCCACCGCAGTAATTTGCATCATTACCGACAACCGTACAATTTCTCATGGTACCTGAAGAAAAGTAAACACCTCCTCCGGCTTCAATGGCATAATTTCCATGTATCATGCAATTTTCAATAGTACTGTGTGAAGAATATATAATTAAACCACCGCCATTGCCGCGCGACCAGTTATTGCGAATAATGCAGCGGCGGACAGCGCTTCGCTCACAATAAATCCCGGCTCCCCCGAAAAAGTGAGTGTCATAAAAATCATTGCCGTTTTGCACCGTAAATCCTTCTATTACACTTCCGGCGTTTGTCGTCCATATGCAGCGGACAGCGTCGTTCCCATCTATCATTGTCCGGTGCGGCCCGTTCAGGCTGTGCAGCATAATACTTTTCTTAATAGAGAGGGTTTCATCCACGTACCAGGTGCCATTGGATACGAGTACCACATCTCCGTCAACGGCTTCATCGATAGCATCCTGAATATTGGTCGCGGCAGTGTTCCAGCTGGCAAATGGCGCTATATGGCCTCCATCCAGAGCCGCGTATACCGTTCTGACCGGCGTAACGCTGATATAGTTTTCGCGCAC
>CAZCLS010000051.1:0-10588 GCA_964499565.1 uncultured bacterium | reverse complement strand
TATGCAGGGCGAATTAGTAAGCAGATAGAAAACGCCGGCATTTTTATCCAGAAATAAAGGATCTGCGCCGCTGTTGCCCGTTCCATCCGGCTGCGGCCAGGCGCAGGTGTAAGAGACAGACGCGTTGCCAACATCTCCCCATATTTGGCTGTAGCCGATGCCACCGTTATGATAAACGATTGCATTAACGACCGTGCCGGTGCCGTCAACATACACTCCCGGCCCGCTCGAGGCCAGATTAGCGCTGATGGTACAGCTTTCAATCGTGCCGCCGTCTTTCAGGTAGGCGCCACCACCGGAATAACTGGGGCATACATTAGCGCTGATGAGACAATTGCGCACCAGGCCCCCGCCATAACAATACACGCCACCGCCCTGCCGGCTGGGAGCGTTGTTCTGAATCCTGCAGTACAGAACTTCCGCGCCGGCCTCAAGATATACGCCGCCGCCCCGGCCATTATATCCTGTCGATGCGTTACCTGATATGAGACAATATTTAACACTGCTTTTCTGCCGGCAATAAATTCCTGCTCCATAGCTTTTACATACATTGCTCATAATGGAACAGCTCTCAACCAGTGAATCGAGCAGGCATTGGACGCCGCCGCCGAAACCATTAGCGGTATAATTGCCTGAGAGTATGCAGTTATACAGCACACTGTTTGTACTCAACGTAACACCGGCGCCTGAGCCGGCCGCCCGGTTGCCCGCAATAGTACAATTGCTGATGACACTGTCAGGCCCGGTATAGATTCCGCCGCCATCTCCGCTGAAGGTGAAGTTCACGCCATTACCGGTAACAACGCAATCGGAAACAACCCCATTCTGAGTGATCCAGATGCCATTACCACCCTGACGCGAGCTGTTGTTAATGACGATACAGTTCCTGATGGCTGCTCCGCCGCGAACATACACCCCGCCGCCGCGTTGCTCGGCGGTAGCTCCATCCTGGGCATGACCACCCGTAATCGTCAATCCTTCGAGCACAATACCGGGATTGTTCAGATAGAAACAGCGTGTCATCGTTGCCGGATAGCGGCCATCAACAATAGTATGCCCAGCCCCCTGCACACTTGTTACGGCAAGCGCATTGGTAATCGTTACCTGGGATGCCAGGTAATAGATGCCGTTAGTGATCAGAACCGTATCACCGTCTACCGCCGCGGCGACCGCGGCCTGGATATTGGTCGCGGCGGCAGCCCAGGAATCAAAAGGCGCGACATGACCGCCGGCGAGTGACACGTAATTAGTGCCAGCAAAAGAAACGGAACAGACTAGTACCATTCCCCAAAAAAAGGGTAGAATAGTTTTCATGATCTCATCTCCAAATAAATCACTATAATTACCAGGTGCTGTCAGGAATTCTTGTCGAAACCTACTCCTTTATACTACGCGTTACCAGTAGTGTGCGCGCCTGCCTGCAAGGCCCGCCATGAATACTAACATCAGTACCGTCAGCGGTTCGGGCAGCACTTCTATATAATTTGTTTTGGTCATGGTTGCCATCGACCAGCCGCCATTGCCGAAATTGTTGCTGACCGTCATGACTACGGTGTAGGTGCCTTCGATCATGAAAATGTGAACCGGGTTGGAGCTGATACTGTCGACAATCTGATCGTTGTCAAAATCCCAGTACCAGTACTGCGGATTGTTCCGGGCCAGGCTGGTAAAATAGACTATGTGCGGCACGACACCGGTTAACGGACTTGCGCTGAAGTCCGCCTGGACTCCCGGCAAAACCGTGATATAGCGCTCCGCCAGGGATGTCGCCACCTGGCCGATGTCATTGCTGACTGTCAAAACGCTCGAATAGGTCCCGGTGACGGAATAATGCCAGACCGGCGCGTGTTTATCAAGTCCCTGGGAATCGATACTGCCGTTGTCATCAAAGTCCCACCAGTAATACACACTGGTTTTGTTTGTCCCGGCCAGCAGGCTTTCAAACTGCACCGGCCCGTTCACTAATACTTCCAGCGGTTTCGCCCTGATCCCGCACCATAACCGGTCGGCGTACTCATACGCCCCGCGGTCGACGGTGCTATATATCACCCGCATCTGGCCGTCAATATCGAACGAGCTGGTCATCCAGGTGATATTCGAGCCGGTGTCTATGCAGGCAGAGCCGGCGGCAAGATGGTAATCGCCGGTCGCCTGGTCTACAAAGCCTGGCGGCGCGGTACTGTTGCCATAGCCCGGGATCGCGTTGCCGGCCTGGTTATAATTGCATTTCCAGCCGCTGCCGGACACATAGCAATCAGGATTATTATATGGGGAAGTATTGTAATAGAAAATATTGTTATTGACTGAACCGCCATAGCGGACATAGGCGCCGCCGCCATAGTGTGGAGCGTTATTGGCGCTGACGGTACAGTTCTCCAGTGTTCCGCCGAACCAGGTGCAGACTCCGCCGCCGTCATTGGCGCTGTTGCCGGTAATCAGGCAATTGCGCGCGAATCCATCCCGGCTGATAAAAACACCACCTCCGATCGACTGACTGCCGAGGCCGCGGTTGCCGGTTATGATGCTGTTCATTACCCGGCCGCCATTACCGACAAATATACCGCCGCCCCAACTTATCGCGGCATTATTCGTGATAACGCAATCGCGGACTAATCCCGGCGCGCACAGCACTCCCCCATAATAATTGTTTGCTCCGCGTGTGATTGTCAACTGCTCGACTATGGCATTCGTGTGGGTAATAGCAAAACAGCGATTGGTCCGCCCGGGGAATCCACCGTCAATCACTGTATAAGCCGGGCCATAGACGCCGCGCACGATTATGCCGGTTGATATGGTTATTTCAGATGTCACCTCGTATCGGCCCGATGATACTAACACGACGGTTCCATCAAGGCCTACATCGACCCCGGTCTGCACCGCGTTTGCCGCATGGGCCCAGTTGGTATATGGATACCGGTTCTGGCCGGCAAGTGACACATAGGCTATTGCCGGCGCCACGCGGATGTAATTCTGTTTCACCCGTTCGGCGTGTTCACTGCCGGTATTATCCACCGCAAGCGCGGGAGAATATATTCCGGCCCGCTCGTACGTATGAACGACAAAATTCTTGCCGGCTCCCTGTATATCGATGATACCATCATTCTCAAAGTCCCAGGTATACTGAGTGACTGAAGGATTGTTGCCGCAGGCATAGGCCGTAAAGGCCACCACGCATGGATTGGTTCCCGCCCGCGGGTCAGCGACATAATTACATCGCAATGGTTCCGACTTGAATTCATAACAGCCCATATCGGCTACACCACACAAAATCCGGTAGATACCATCCAGATCGCGTCGGCCGTTCATCCAGGCCATGTTTACCCCGCCATCCAGACAGAGAGAATCATACGTCAAACGGTAATTCAATCCAGCAGGATTAACAAACAAAGGTTGATCGTCAATATTATCAAATCCCGGTCTGAGCGGTGTTACACAGCTGTTGGCGAAAAACAGAATGTCACGGTCAATCCGGTCCGGAGTGACTTTATTTTCCAGGTGAAAATTCTGGTCTGCGGGAGAAAGATTATAATAGACAATGCAATTTTGCACGGTACACACCGGACCGTAGTCTTCCATCCAGCAGGTCAGTCCACCCCCGTTAACAATTGACCGGTTACTGACTATCGTGCAGTTGTACGCTGCTCCCTGGTCGTCCAGGTACACCCCGCCGCCGCTGATCGTCGCGCTGTTCAACAGCACCAGGCTGTTACGGACTGTGCCGCCGCCTTTGCACATCACCCCGCCACCCCAGCCGGTCAGGTTTGAACTCAGAATGCATGAATCGACAATGCCGCTCCGGTATATCTGCACACCGCCTCCGCTGTGATTGGCGATGTTGCTGACAATAGTGCAGCGGGTAACAAGGCCGCCTTGATTGAGCCAGGCTCCGCCGCCGCCGTCCCAGGAGTCTTTGGCAAAATTAGCGTGAATAAAACAACTGCTGATACTGCCCCCCTGCTCGCAATACACACCGCCTCCACTGCCCTCGGAATAGTTATAGTCTATTTCTGAATCTTTCACCAGGCCGCCCAGGTAGCAGAACACGCCGCCGCCACTCCAGGTGGCATAACAGCGGCTGATGCGGCAGTTTCTGACTATCCCGCCCTTCTGGCAATAAACTCCGGCCCCCGAAACCGCCCGGCCGTTTCGGAGCGTGAAACCTTCGATACTGGCCGACGGATGACTGATAAAAACACAACGGCAGAAATTAGAGCCGTCGATAACCGTGGCGGCACTGCCATGCGCACTTTTCAGAGTGATGCCCTTTGCCAGGGTGATTTCGTTCTCAACGACATACGTGCCGTCAGCAACATTGACGGTTGTGCCATCCACGCCGACATCCACCGCGTCCTGGATAGCATGCGCCGCGCTGGTCCAGTTTGTATAGGGATACGCGTCTGTTCCGGAAGGAGACACATACGTGTTCAGTGGGCCGACTTTAATAAAATCCGGACGCAACAGAAACGCCCGGGCGCCGGACGCGTTACTCACGGTCAGTGAAACGGAATATATGCCGGCATAACGATATGTGTTACTGACCGTCTCCAAATCCATGCCCTGCCGATCGGGTGTTCCGTCGTTATCAAAGTCCCACGCGATATACGTAATGGTCGTATCCGGCCCGGCTGCATACGGGGTAAATGTAACTGTTGATCCTTCCGGAATTTCCCGGCGGTTGGCACTGAACGCGCAGGAAAAGGAAGCGGCATTGAATTCATACGCCCCGATATCTACCCGCCCGCTTAATATCCTGTCATTGCCTTCATAGTCAAATGCGCCCGTCATCCAATCCATGTTCGTGCCGCTGTCAATGCAGGGGGAACCGGCCAGGATGTGCAGATCGGGCATTATGATATCCATCAGAATCGGATCGCCGGTAATATTCCCCAGCCCATCAACCGCATCAGGAGTACAGCAGAAAAAGCAGACCGGGTTTGTCGATGACGTGCCGAAATCAGGGTCTTCCCAGGCAGTGTTATTATAGATGATAGTATTATAAACTCTCCCGCCACGGTCAAAATATACCCCACCGCCCTTGGCGGTTTGGGCCGTGTTACTGACTACCGTGCAATTCTCCACATTACCGGAATTCCAGCAATACATCCCGCCGCCGTACGTCCGCGCGACATTCTGATATATCAGGCTGTTCCGCACCGTTCCGCCCAGGTTCAGATAGATGCCGCCAGCGCTTTCCGGGGAATCATTGCGGCCGATTGCACACGAGTCTATCATCCCGCCCGCATGGCACATCACTCCACCGGAGCGGTAGGTTGCCGAGTTGTTAATAATCGTGCAGGCCTGGAGCGTCCCGCCATACAGGCAGGCGGCTCCCGCGCCATACGTGCCTGAATTTTCTGTAATAATACAATTTCTGACCGTGCCGTTCGTTCCGATCAATACTCCCCCGCCATATCCCGCCGGCACCCAGTCAATCGCTTTGCCGCCCCGAATAGTAAATCCTTCAACAATTGCGTCCGCGTGGCTGACATAGACACACCGTGATGTCCGGCCGGGATACCCGCCTTCAATAATTGTTGCCGCGGCACCCTGGACACTTTGCAGAGTAATGCCTTTGAAAACAGATACCGGCGAATATACGTTATACGTGCCATTTGTAACCACCACACTTTCTCCATCTCCGGCCGCGTCAACCGCGGCCTGGATATTGGTCGCGGCTGTCTGCCAGGTTTCAAATGGATTTGTATGCGAGCCATGAGGTGAAACATACTTTGTCCCGGCATAGGCAAAAGCATTGAAAAGAACAATAGCCAGGGTAAAACGGACAAAAACATTCATGATTATCCCTCCGTTAAGAAAATCTGAATTATCGTTTTGGCTTGACTTTTCTATACAAAAAACTACTGAAAATAGTATAGCATTTTTTATTTATTTCCGGAATGCATTGACTATCAGTACCAGTACTAATAATCCCGCTAATGCCGGTTCCGGTATGCCAAAACCTTTCAGGGAAACCGTTGTACCACCGCCACCGGTCAAGGTGACAACAATACCGGTCGGTCCATACTCAGCAGGTTCAAAACAGAACACCATGGCATCAGATGAATACTCCGGCATTATGTATGTGGCCGAACTGCCCGGATCAATACAGAACGGTGGCATGATGTTTTCAACCTGGCCGGTGAGTGTAATTCCCCCGTTGTTATGAATGATAACCGTACTATTCGTTGATGAACCAACATATACATCGCCAAAGTCTATAGCTGGCGGGATAACACCGATTATCGGGTACGGTGCGTATTCATACGCACCCATATCAACGGTTCCATCAATAATACGCGGCCGGCCTTCCAGATCTGTATCACTGAATACACATGCATTACTACCTGCATTTATGCATGCTGATCCCGGTTTAAGGTGGTAGTCACCAGATATATAATCGATCCACTGCGGGTCGTTGGTGAGATTGTCCGATCCGTCCGGATTCGGGAAAGTACAACAATTGTAAAACCCGCCATAAACGAAGTTTTCGTTTGCCGGGGCTATGTTATGATATATGATTGTATTCTGAAACACCGCATCAGGTGCATACACGCCGCCTGCAGAGCCCTCGGCAGAATTACCAACAACCGTACAGTTGCGTATAACACCGCCATATACACAGTACAACCCTCCCGCTGATGAATATTTTCCAGTAACCAGGTTGTTACATACCACTGAATTATCCATTGTACCGCCATATTCAAATGTATTCCCGCCTCCCCAATTGGCTCGATTGCCTGATATTATACAGGTGTTGATACTGCTATTCTCTTTGCTGTATATGCCTCCCCCGGAATTGAAAGCGACGTTGTCCCGAATGATGCTGCTGCACACAGATCCATAATAATTCAAGTATATACCTCCCCCGCTATTTGCACCGCAACAGCATACAATGCAGTTTGACACTGTTCCTCCGTTTTCGCACCAGGCACCGCCACCCGTTTCCTCATAATCCCAAACACCATCCAACCGTGAAAATCCATTGGAAAGGGTAAATCCGGTCAGCAGTCCATTATCGCCGATATACGCGCACCTGATCGCACTGCTTCCAGGCGGACCCTGCCCGACAATAATTGTTTCATTCGGATTGCCTGATACCGCCATGACCGTCAATGGTTTTGCAATGCCTACGCGGTTGCTCATGCCATACTGCACGCAACTGTTTTCAGCATACGTTCCCGGTGCAACGACAACAACTCCTCCCGCGTATGCTGCATCAATTGCATCCTGTATTGTTGCCGCAGCAGTTGTCCATGATGTAAACGGTGATTGGTGACTGCCTGCATGCGACGCGTAATTGGTAAAATGCTCAATAACGGTTACGGTTACCGTTGCCGCTGCCTGCTGTTCATTATTGCGCGCTGACAGAATTATGTCAAACTGCCCTGTTGTTTCATACAGGTGTGTTACCTGGATTTTATTGGTAATTTCCAAACCATCACCAAACCGCCAAACATATTCATTGACTTTGCCTTGTATCCAGGAGTCGCAGGTAACCGGTATCCCGAGCACAACATTAGAGTAATTAATTGCGAAAACCACCGATAGTGATCCGGTCATTCCCAATGGTATCACTTCATCACAACCGATATCAACGGTGCTGTTGTATATGCGTGTTTCGCCATCAATATCGAAATTCCCCCGCACATAGGCATTGGTCCCGGCATCAATGCATACCGAACCTGCCAGAAGATGCGGATTGCATAAAGAAGCAAGACCCGGTGCGTTTGTTATAGTGCCTTCTCCTTCGGGCATCGGCGTTGTACAACTGTTGGTAAATACAACTTGCCAGAAATTAATGTTGTCAAAGGCGCTGTTATAATACACGATTGAATTTATAAGTGTACCGTTTTGACATCCACCGGCATATATTTTGGCCGAGTTTCCGATAATAGTCGAATTATAAAGAATACTATCGTAGGTACCCCCGCCGCTATTTTCGCTGTGATTCCTGCACACCAGGTTATTATAATGCGTTCCACCGCACACCCCGCCGCCGCCACTCCATGCGGTATTATCGGAAATCACACACTGCCGTAACGACCCGAAATAGGAACCGCCACCATTATTCTTCACATAGTTGTTATATATACTGCTTCGCCAGGCATTACCATAGCCAATTCCTCCTCCGTAACGGGCTGTATTCGCATATACTCTGCAATTAACCATATTACCACCGTATACCCCGCCGCCAAAGTCCCAAGCAGTGTTTCCCGTTACATGGCAGTTTGACAGTATCGCTCCATCCGCGCACCAGGCCCCGCCACCGCTTTCGTCAGCATAACCGCCGCCCTGCCAGATATTATCAAAGGTATATCCGTTGGTTAGGGTAACACTCGTCAGTACCGCCTGGTCACCAAGATACGCACAGCGCACGGCCGCTGGACCTACCGGACCTTCACCGACAATCAGAACGTCAGTCGCTTCTCCCCCGGCTCCGGAAACTGTCACGTTCTTGCTGATAACAACGCGGTTACTGACACCATAATATACATCACCGTTCTGCCGGTATGTACCGGGCGCGATCAATACCACACCGCCCACAGAAGCAGCGTTAATGGCATCCTGCACTGTCTGTGCCGCGGATGCCCAGGTGGTATACGGGTATGTGTGATTGCCTGAAAGGGAAACATAATTAGTGAAAAATTCCGTCACGGATACGGTTGTCGTAGCTGCCTGTATCCTGTCGTTATTCCATGCTGTCAGGATAACAGCGTACATTCCGGTGACAGTATACGCGTGCGTATACACAGATCGATTGCTGGTGATATGCCCGTCGCCCGCCTGCCAATGGTAGCCGTTTACTTTTCCCAGGATGTCGGATTTAAATGATATAGGCACCTGTATTACAGCACCCGGAGCTTCCGCATTAATCGCCACCTGGAATGTGCCTGTTATCCCCGAAGGAGTAAATTCATCGCAGCCGATGTCAACCGTTGAGTCATATATCCGTGGTTCACTGTCAATATCCCAATCACCTGAAGCGTAACTGTTATTCCCGGCATTCCGGCACGGTGAATTAGAGACGATATGCCGATTATTCTGTGAAACCAGTCCGGGCAGATTGGTAATATTGCCGCTGCCGACCGGAAGCGGTGTCGTACACGAATAGGCGATTGTGCAATCATAATAATTATCATCACTTTGCACGCCGGTATTGAAATACAGGATGCTGTTTCGGATTGTCGCCCTGCAGGCGCCTCCACCGTATCCTCCCGAAACATTTCCGGCAATTGTTGAATTCCTTACTAAACTCCTTTCTATACCGCCGCCAGAACTGCGAGAATAATTATTAATGATCCAGGAATTTTTGACTGTACCATACGTCACACCGCCGCCGCCTCTGAAGGAGGTGTTGCTGATCACGATACACGCATCGAGTGTTCCACCATTATTCCCGTAAACGCCGCCGCCGGAATCGGTCTGGCTAAGGTTTTCCTTCAGAGTACAGTGTATTATTTCACCCCCGTAAAATGTGAGCACACCGCCGCCGGCCCGGTATGCACCGCAACTGATTACCAGGCAGTTGGACAGCAGACCGCCATGATCCAGAAATACACCACCGCCGGATTGGTTTTTATACCGGTCGCCGATCCAGTGCTGTGAATGCCCGTTCCTAAGCGTGAATCCTATCAATGCCGCCCCGTTTGTAACATACGCGCAGCGGACGGAATTGGTGCCGCAGCCATGCCATCGCATTTCAGCCGGGTCAGCCTGACCTTCAATTATGGTTGATTGATACCCGTTGACGCTTTTAACCGTAATTGCTTTAGCACAAACAACCCGGTTGGATAATCCCCAGTGAACCGCGCCGCCGGTGGCATATATCCCATTGGTTACCAGTACAAGGTCCCCGGGATTTGCTTGATCAACTGCTGTTTGAATATTCGTGGCTGCGGTAGCCCAGGTGCCGAACGGCACTGCATGTGATCCGTTCGGTGATACATACAGTGTTGCGCCAGTCGCTACTGCTGATGTCAGGAATAGAAGTATTGAGATAACCGGGAGGGCATGGTGTTTCATGATGATTCTCCGGCACGGATAAATAGGGTGCTTAGATGTATGTCGCAGTAACCACACGCCTGATCCATGCCGCATTATACACACGTATAAAATGGATATATATCAGGTTACCGCTCTTATTATTATATCACACATGCTACTGAACTACAAACCTTCCCGGCTAGTGTTCGATAATCTCTTTATAGCGCCTCCGGGCGTCATTGCCCCACTCGCTGATAGCTTTAGAGCGCCAGCGGGTGTCCAGGTACTGGTTGGTGGCATAGCCCATAAGCTCGGGTTCCGTCAGCGGATGCTTCATATACAGCTGGTATAACTCGTTGGTTTGCGGAAGAGAACACACCCGTTGCCAGGCCTTGACGCATTCCGGGTGAGCATCGATGAATAATGTCCCGATGTAATCATTCAATATTCCCCAGCGCAGTGAACTTTTGCGGGAGTCATCCTGAACAGCATCTTTCCAGTCAAACGGTGAATCAGTAAAAATACAGTAATCTTTATACTTGGCATACAGGGAAGGCCAGACCGGCATTTTATTGATCTCGAACCTGGTCGGCGCGCCGGGAAT
>CAZCLS010000050.1:4219-13512 GCA_964499565.1 uncultured bacterium | reverse complement strand
AACTGGCGTTCCTGCGCTGCCGCAAAATCGGGTATATTTTCCAGACCTACAACCTGATCCAGTATATGACCGCGCTGGAAAACGTGACGACACCGATGGCATTCAGCGGTGTCCCTTCGGATGAAGCAATGCGGCGGGGTATGGAGTTGCTGGAGCTTGTCGGGCTGAAGGAACGCTGGTTTCACCGTCCGATCGAAATGTCCGGCGGCCAGCAGCAACGGGTGGCGATCGCCCGGGCCATGGCGAATCACCCCAGTGTCCTGCTGTGCGATGAACCAACCGCTAACCTTGATTTCAAGACCGGCATGGAGATCCTGAAGATCCTGCAGCGGCTGAATACGGAGCGCGGTGTCACGATTATCTGCGCCACCCATGATCATCGCATGATGAATGTATGCGACCGGTTGATGTGGATCCGCGACGGCATGATCGAACGCATTGCCAACCGCGATGAAGTGGAAGTGGAGGTGGGAAGTATAGAAGGTGAATAGGTACTAGTGTTCAGGGTTCAGGATTCAGGATTTAATTGGTTGGACAGGACTGACCGATCGGACTGATATGAACAAACACCGGTAAAAACTGACAAATAACCGATAACTGATAACAGCTGACTGACAGCCGCATGATGGATTTGATTAACAGGATAAAAAATACTGTTGCGAGTAGTCGCATGATCGCCGCGATACTCGGGAGCCTGGTGGTATTGCCGCTATTCGCTGTAAGTCCAGGATTTCAGAAAGACTGTGAGGAGCTGACGAAACATGCACACCGCTTATGCGGCACGGAGGAATACCGTGATGCGGCTGACTATGTTGAACGGCGCTTGAATGAGATCGGCATGGATGAGATCATTGTCCAGGAATTTACGTCGGCCCAGACATTCATAGAACGCTGTGAAGCCCGGGCGGCAGACGGCACGGTCCTGCCACTGCTGCCGATGCGGCCCAACAATATAATTCCGCCGGCAACACCGCCTGCCGGCATCACCGGCGAAGTGATCTATGTTGGAAAAGGCACCTATGCCGATCTGGAAGGCCGGGACGTTGACGGTAAGATCGCGGTTGTTGATTTCAACTGTGAAGCAAATTGGCTGCGGGTATTCCGTCTGGGGGCGCAAGCGATCATATTTATCCGGAATGGTGAAGAGCTCAAAGCGGGGAACTACCATTACAACGTTGCCAAGGCAAATCTGCCGCGTTATTATTATGAAGGCTCTGTTGAAGAGTTGGTGAGCAGTAAAACTCTGACTATTCAGTGCGAGCAGGTATGGAAGCGGGTGGTCGGCCGCAGTGTGATGGGATTCCTGAAAGGAACCAATCCGGTGTTCTTTCTTGAAAAACCTGAAGTGATCATCCTGTCCGCCGGCATGGACAGTTTCGGAGAAGTACCGCGCTTATCGCCCGGGGCGCGCGGCGCGGCAAACTGCGCCGGGTTACTAGGCCTTGCTGATTATTTCAAGACCAATCGTCCGGCGCGCGACCTGTTGTTCGTATTTTTTGATGGTGAGAGGCGGGGGTACAGCGGAGCCAAACAGTTTTACATTGCATTGGAAGATACCGTCAATAACCAGAGAATAGAAGACCGCCGGGAATCATGGATTAACGAAACGAATTTCCTGTCACAGACAGTATCACTGATCAACCGAGGGAATCCGTTCGAGGTAAGAAGCGGGGCTGTCCGGCGTGAATTCGAGAACAGGCTGCACGAATTTGCAAAAGAGCATTCAGAGGCACTGAAACAACAGCTGGTTTCTTTGCGTGAAGAACGATACGCACGTGCCCTCCTGCCGGATAAACAGCAGGCAGCGGAATCAAACCGAGTACAACAGATCAACCAGGCAATAGACCGGTGTGTGAAGCTGAAAAGCCAGTGGAACGAATTGCGCCGTGATTTCGAGCGTGAGACGATCGACCCGGGGCGCATGGTATATTTTACCAATGTACTCAACCAGCTTCGCACGGATATCGGCAAGCGCCTGCAGGAGCTTGAAGAAGAAGACCGGATCCTTTCAAGTGGTTTTGCTATTAAAGAGCTGTTGAGAAACCGGCAGATAATCTTTCATGCATCGCTCTTGCTGGATGACACGACCAAACGCTGGAGCATTATGCTTGGCGGTGAGACCGACATGCATGCGGCTGAAGACAGGACAGGCCTCTACAGTAAAATTCTGCGGGTTTGCCGGAAGGCGTATGAAACGTTAAACAACAGCACGGATCCCCTGGGGAATTTCGAGCCGGCCAGCGTAGATGGAACATTTGACGAACCGCGCCTGCTGTGGGCAGCGCCGCTGCTGGTGCGCGGCTGCGAAGTAGCGGGCCGGTACGGCTATTTTAACCTTACGTTCGGCACCTGCCATGGAACGATCGAACATGAAGGCACGCCGGATGACACGCTGGCGAATCTTGATACGGACATCATCGAGAAAAACACACACGAGATCGGACGGATGCTGGGGATGATCGGTTCGAGTGAAGACATGTCCCTGAGAAATGTTATCTCGAAACGCTTTGCCCAGGTTATACCATCCATGAACAACGCCGGCAGAACAACCGGCCCGGTTGTAATGGGCCGCCGTCCGGGCACATCGCTACCGAGTAAACCTATGGCGGACATGGTGTTTCAACTTTTTCACCGGCCGCCCTTCGAGCGGTTTTACCTGAATTACAACAAGGCCTATGGGTTTGATCAATTTGTTGTAATGATGACCGATCAAAACGGGGCATATGGCCCGTGCTCCTGGTATAGTTCATGGCCCAAAGTGGGCATGGCATTTGCGGCGGGATTTGACGAACGGGGTATCGTGAACAAGGTAACCGACCGGGCATCCCAAGACACGTTCGGAGAACGTATGAACATGTTCAACTGCAAGCCGATAATGGCAATGCTGCCGCCCTTGTTCCTGCAGAAGGATGCCGTTTTCCTGAAGGCGCGCGGAAACAGCACGCTGCCGGCTTCGGAATCGTTTTCTGAAACAAAAGACGGAGTTGCCTACTGCTATTTTGAACAGAAAATTAACCGGCTCAAGGCATTTAATATCTCATCGCTGGTAGTGTTGAACAATGATCCGGAACTGGTCGAGGGCCTCGAGCAGCCGGAATACGGCATCGGTCTGCCGGTAGACCGGGGAAACTGGTTGGGACTTAAAGCCGCGGAACAGTCCGGCTGGGACCTGTGGCGTTTGAACGAGCACCGCTTATCGATCATGCGGTCGCGCAATATAATCAACAGTTCACTTGAAGAACTGCACAGCCGGGTAAAAGACCTGCTTGATACGGCGTCCAAAACCAGTCATCCCCTGAAACGGGAAGCCCTGGCTGCGTCCGCCTTTATGACTGCCACGCCGGTATACAGGACAATCCTGCGTACCCTGGACGACCTGGTAAAAGCGGCATTGATCCTTCTGGCATTGTGTATTCCGTTCGCCTTTGCGCTTGAACGGCTGCTGATCGGGTCGACGATCATCTATAGACAGGCAGCATGGTTTGTGGGATTCTTTATCCTGACATTTATAATCCTGTACCTGTCGCATCCGGCATTCGCAATTGCGCGGACACCCATTATCGTGTTCCTGGGCTTCGCCGTGGTTACCCTGTCGGCAATTGTTATCGTCATTATGATGCAGCGCTTCGAAACGGAATTGAAAACACTGCAGGGAATGAAAACATCGGTGCATACCGTGGATGTTTCCCGCTTCAGTACCATGCTGGCAGCCATGACCATGGGCATGTCGACCATGCGGCGCAGACCGTTGCGGACAACGCTGACGGCGGTAACGATTATCCTGCTGACCTTTACGATCTTGTGTTTCGCGTCGTTTGACATGCAGACCGGGATAGTCAGGATGCTGGTTGCGCCGACGCCGTCCTATACCGGCGTTCTGATCCACAAGACCGACTGGCGCGCATATAACGCGGAATTCTTTGACGTGATCGAAGGCCGCTGGGCCGATGAAACGACCGTGTGTCCGCGCTACTGGGTATGTCCCTTACGGCAAGGCTTCCCTGATTTTGTCATTGCCCGCGAAGACGGTACCCGCCCGTTCCGGATGAAAGGTATTCTGGGGATCGATCCCGAAGAACTCCTGTACCGGAAAGATCTGTGCGAACTGCTGAACCTTAATGACCCGTCGGAATTTTCCAACCGCGTGTACGTTACCGAAGCGGTTGCAAAGGAAATCGGTGTTTCTCCCGGTGATACGGTCATGGTAAAAGGCTTGTCTCTCTCGGTCGGTCCATTATTGAATTCTACCCGGCTCGGATCCCAGAATGACATGGACGGCACTACGATCCTGCCCGTGGATTTTGTTGAAATGAAGGAGGAAGAACGGATAACGATGATGGAGCAGGAAGAAAAAGAACCGTCCGGCGACCTGCTTGAAGAGCAGAAAACCTGGACGCGTCTGGCATCCGATTCGGTTGTGATCCTGTCGGTCCGTGATGCCCGCACGATCGGCGCGCGCCTGCATGCGGCACTGATCTATACTGATGATGTTATTGGAGCAGAATCAATTGCTGAGGACATTGCCCGCATGCTTAATAAAACACCGGTGATCGCAACCCTGAAGGACGGCACCTACCGGTTGGTGCACACGACGGTTGTGGCGGCCAGCGGTGTGGCCGATCTGCTGTTCCCGTTGATCCTGGGAGGCCTGGTGGTCTTCGGTACCATGCTCAGTTCGGTAGCCGACCGCGAAAAAGAAATATACACATTCAGCGCCCTGGGCCTGGCACCACCGCATGTGGCCAGCCTGTTTTTCGCCGAAGCCCTGGTGTATTCCGTCCTGGGCGGACTGGGCGGCTACTTGATTGCCCAGACGACCATGAAGCTGCTTGAAACGGGAGCCAACTACGGCTGGATAACCGTTCCGGAGATGAACTATTCATCCATTAATGCCATCGTGACAATTTTAATTGTCATGGCAACCGTGTTGATTTCTTCAATCTATCCTGCCGTCAAGGCATCGCGTAGTGCCAATCCGGGCCTGATGCGCACATGGAAAATTCCCGATCCGGAGGGTGATCTGCTGAACATAGTATTTCCGTTTACGGTCTCGGAATATGATCTGACCGGGGTAGTGAGTTTCCTGAAAGAGCATTTTGATAATTTCAGTGATACCGGTATCGGATGCTTCATGGCGAAAAATGCAGAAGTGATTACCCGCGCTGATGGATCGATAGGCGTTAGCGCACGGATTGCTTTGGCGCCATTCGACCTGGGAGTCACCCAGGATTTCGACCTGGACAGTACGCCTAGTGAAATACAGGGAATCGATGAGATCGAGTTAACCCTGAAGCGGCGTTCGGGGCAGCCGAAAGACTGGATCAGGCTCAACAAGGTGTTGCTGGACGACCTGCGCAAGCAGTTCCTGCTGTGGCGGTCGCTGCCGCATGAAACGATGGAAGTGTACCGTGCGCGGACATTAAGCACCATGGGAACAAAGAATACATAAATACAGGATTATATACCTATGCCAGTAAAATTAGATAAAGAACTCCAGGAATTCAGAGATGTGATGAAGGTCCCTGATACGTTTGAAGACGGATTCAGCTGGACCTCGGTGATTGGTGTTGTTTTCGTCGCCCTGTTGATGGTGCCGGGGGCGATCTACATGCAGCTGCTGGCTGGTATGCAGAGTATCGGTGCCGCGACGCAATGGGTAACGGTAATATTATTTATTGAAGTAGCCCGGCGCGCGCAGCGCGATTTGAAACGGGCGGAAGTATATGTGCTGTATTACATGGCCGGTGCGATCATGGTCATGCCTTTTTCCGGGCTTATCTGGCGCCAGTTTTTTATTAACAGTGACGCGGCTATCGCCCAGGGAATCGCGGAGAATATTCCATCCTGGTGGGCCCCGGCGGTAAACTCGTCGTCGTACAGCATGCGCTCGTTCTTCCATGTCGACTGGCTTATCCCCATATTGCTGGTGATATTTATTCAGATGTTTTCACGCTTCTCACAGATGGTGCTCGGCTACGGCCTGTTCCGCCTGACCAGCGATATTGAGAAGCTGCCCTTTCCCATGGCGCCGGTCGGTGCGCAGGGGATCATGGCGCTGGCGGAAGAAGCGTCCCTGAAAAGTGAGAAAACCGAGGAAGACCGTTGGCGCTGGCGGGTATTCTCCATCGGTGGAGCGATTGGCCTGTCCTTCGGTGCTGTCTACCTGCTGCTACCCACATTGTCCGGTGCGCTGACCAGCAAGACGATCCAGTTATTTGAGATCCCTTTCAGTGATTTCACTCCTAAGACCGGTGCCTATCTTCCCGCGGTGATGACGGGTATGTCGTGGGACCTGGGCAACCTTATCTTCGGAATGGTCCTGCCGTTCTTTGCCATGCTGGGCAGTTTTATCGGGCTGGTGCTGACCTATATTTTTAATCCGATCCTGTATCACTTCGGCATTCTGCAGAGCTGGCAGCAGGGCGATGGAACAATTCAAACGTTCTACAAGAACAACGTTGATTTCTTTTTCAGTTTCCAGATCGGCCTGGCACTGGCTATTGCCGCGTTTGGTATTTACCAGGTTGTCCGCAGCATCAGGCAGCGTAAAAAAGATATTGCCGAAGGCAAGATAGATGTAAAAAAAGCCTCGATCGTACCGAAAGGCCGCGGCGATATCCGGCCCTGGCATATTGCAGGTATTTACGTGTTTATTACCATGACATACATTATCGTTTCCGGCTTCCTGATCGACTGGCATATGGGGATCATGATCGTGCTGGTGCTGCTTGGATTTGTATACACGCCGCTTATGAGTTATGTCACCGCCCGTTTGGAAGGCCTGGTGGGCCAGGTAGTCGAAGTGCCGATGATCAAGGAGGCATCGCTTATTCTGAGCGGGTATAAGGGTGTCGCCTGCTGGTTCCTGCCGATGCCGCTGGCAAACTACGGCCTGATGACGGTGCGTTACAAGGAATGCGAACTGACCGGTACGAAATTTACCAGCCTGTGGAAAGCCCAGGTTGTCCTGTTCCCCATTATCCTGATCAGCTCGATCTTCTTCATGAATTTCATCTGGGGACTGAACGAAGTGCCGTCGCCGGTTTATCCCTTCGCGGAAAAAATGTGGAAGCTGCAGGCCGAGAATGTCTGTATCATGTACTCTGCCACGCTTGGTGAATACTCGACATTCGAGCAGGCATTCACACCGGCATATGTCGGCTGGGGAGCAATGTTCGGCATGGGCTTGTTCTCGATATCGTCGCTGCTGGGCGCGCCGATGATGCTGGCGTATGGTCTTGTGCGCGGACTGGGGCAGACTATTCCGCATGTGATCATTCCCCAGTTTATCGGCGCGTTGATCGGCAGGTATTATTTTAAGCGGAAGCTGGGGCTTAAGTGGCGGCAGTATATTCCGGTGATCAGCGCGGGTTATGCCTGCGGTATGGGATTGATAACGACCATCGGGGTTGGTATTACCTTCTTAAGTAAAGCGGCTGTGCCGTTATCGTTTTAACAAGGAACCCAGGCGCCCGTATGGCGGAAGTGTTAATAGAAGTTCGTAACCTGAACAAGGTGTTTGACCTTGGCAAGATAAAGGTGCAGGCCCTGAAAGATGTCTCGCTCGATATCATCCATGGCGAGTACCTGAGCATTATGGGGCCGTCAGGTTCGGGCAAGAGTACTCTGTTCAACATGATCGGTGCTCTCGATGTGCCTACCTCGGGAACGGTAACCGTTGCCGGCGTGGCGTTAAAGGATTTGAGCCGGCGCGAGCTTGCGTATTTTCGCGGCAAACATATCGGCTATGTGTTCCAATCGTTCAATCTTCTACCGGCATACAATGCCATAGACAACGTGGCTATGCCGTTATTGTTCAACGGTTGGGAAATAAAGAAAGCGCAGGAACGGGCCTGCGAAGTTTTGGAACTGGTCGGCCTGGTCCATCGTCTGACTCACCGGCCGGATGAACTGTCGGGCGGTCAGCAGCAGCGCGTAGCGATTGCGAGGGCGCTGGTAAACGAACCGGCGATCATCCTTGCGGATGAACCGACCGGCAATCTTGACCTGCATACCGGTGAAGAGATCATCAACCTGATGAGCGAGTTGAATACAAAGTTCGGTGTCACGGTTGTCTCAGCCACGCATGATCATAAAATGCTGTCGACATCCGACCGGATTCTATGGATAAAAGACGGGACGAAAGACCGGCTCGAGCGGCGCCAAGATGTTGATATCAGAATCGGGGCGGTGAGGTGATGGATGATGAGAGTGGTCAGGTGAGACAAGCTCGCTGTGATTTTGAAGATTGTATTTCTGATTAACTGATGAACAAGGAATAATCGTATGAGTGCACAAAGGAAGAAAACGAAAAAGAAGGTGAATATGAAAACGACTGTTGCGCTTGGGAGTAAAGCATTCAGCATTCAGTGCGGGCCGCGAGGGATAACCAGCTTGAAACGGGTTGAAGACGCCTATGACACTGACTATATCCGGGAAGGCAGAGAAATGGGCGGGGTACTAGTTGGCTATCGGGTTGGTGACAGAGCCTGGAAACGGATGACGACCCTGGATATAAAAAAGCCATCAGAAATTATATCTAACGGCAACCAGTTCACTGTTCGATACGAATGCGGTCCGGCTAAAAAACCAGAGCTGGCAGTAACGCTGACATATACACTGAAAGGAATGGAACTGGTATGGGATGTAGCATTTGAAAATTTGACGGATGAATTGTTGGAGATCGGGGATATCGGGTTATCCTTTCCGTTCAACACGCATTATACCTGGGATAAGGAAACGACATTAACGAAGCGGGTGATGCGGCACAGTTATGTGTCCGGTCACGGTTCATTCATGTTCTGGCTGCGCTGCAACAGTATCGGACCGTACCTGGTTATGACACCGAAGACAGGGACGCACCTGGAATATTTTGACATCACGGACAGCCGTGAAAAATGGCACGGGGATTACAGTGCGTTTATTCATTCAGTCGTAAGCGGAAATGAAGCGGTTGGGAAAGGCGGCAGCTGGCGCCAGCCGTTCACGAGTGTGATCCTGGGCCCCAAAGGTAAAAAGGGCCGGGACAGTGTGCGTTACGGTTTTGTCTTTTCGTGGGCGGACGGATATGACGCGATCCGCGAACAGCTGTATCAGAAAGGCGGATTTGATACGGAAGTAATACCGGGTATGACCGTGCCGCTGGACATGACAGCCAGGGTATCGTTGCGGACGAAAAATGTGATAACGGCGGTAGAAGCGGAATATCCGGACCAGACAGTTATTGAAAACACTGAAAGCAAGGGTAACAATACTCTTATATACACGGTCAGATTCAAGCGTCTGGGAGAAAA
>CAZCLS010000050.1:1325-4119 GCA_964499565.1 uncultured bacterium | reverse complement strand
GCAAGGGTAACAATACTCTTATATACACGGTCAGATTCAAGCGTCTGGGAGAAAACCGGTTGAAGATATGTTTTGGCCGGGACCAGCAAATGTACCTGGAATTTTTCGTAACGGAACCGGTTGAAACACTGATTCGGAAGCGCGCGGCGTTCCTGGTAAACACGCATCAGCATCGCGACCCGTCGAAGTGGTATAACGGGGTATTCGCGGACTGGAACATGGACAATCAGGCCCTGCTGAGTCCGGACCACAAGGACCGGATTATCGGCTGGCGGGAATACATGATCACATGTGATGATCCGGCGCTGGGCAAAGCGCCGATGGTAGCGGCCAAGAATGTGAATTATCCGGATGAAAAGGAAATCGAGGCGCTGGAATATTACATTGATAATTTTGTCTGGGGAGGTTTGCAGAGGACTGATAAGGAACTGTTCCCGTACGGTATTTACGGCATACCGCACTGGAAGAAGAATCGCGAAAGTGAAATCATCGGGCCGCGGGGCACGCTGCATATCTGGCGGATTTACGATTATCCGCATATAACCCTGCTGTATTATTTGATGTATAAGATCGCGAGCTATTTTCCTGAGATCGAAATGAAGCACAGCAAAGAAGAATATTTACGGCGGGCCTTTGGAACGGCACGCGCGTTTTTCACGATACCGCTGGAAATATCTGAGTGGTCGGCTTATAAAACCGGAACATATAATGAACTGATTATCCACAGCCTGATTAAAGAACTGCAGGAAGTTGGCTGGAAGGAGGAAGAGGAGTGCCTGAGGATTCACTGGGAACGTAAGATTAAAAATTTTGTAGGGGATGAGGTTAATCCATTCGGGTCGGAATACGCCTTTGACTCGACCGGATTTGAATCGACGCATGCATTCGCCAAATATGCTATGGAACATTGCATACCGGACGATGCGAATGATAAGCAGGCGCGATTCAAGATCAAGAGGTCAGCAGCGGAGAAATTTATGGAGATGCAAACGGCTTACAACATTTTCTGCCGCGGCTGGCTGGAAACGTCCTATTATCATTATGGCAGTGATTACCGTGGTGAGAGTACCCGCTACACGCTGACCTACATGGCACAAATGGGCGGCTGGTCGATTCTGGATTACGGATTGTATTATGCCAGGAATCCCTTTCCGTATTTGCGGCTGGGATATGCGTCCTACCTGAGTTCGTGGGCTTTGATGAACACCGGCACGCCGGAGACGAATTACGGCTACTGGTATCCGGGCAAGGAGAATGACGGGGGTGCGGGCGGAGGATTCGAGCCGGCCCCGTATGCCCAGAACTGGCTTGATCAGTGGCAGGGGCGCGGCTGTTGGTGTCATAGTTGCGAAATAGACCTGGGCTTCCTGGGTGGATTGCGCATGGCGGCGACGGTATTGTCGGATGATCCGGTCTTCGGCCTGACGGCCTTAGGTGGTGATGTAAGCGAGACGAAAAAAGAATGGCGGGTGACTCCGAAAGACGGCATTCGCCGCCGCTTTCATATTGTTACGTCTTCGGCCAGGATGCATCTGCTGCTGAAGCGGGATGGATTTTTAGCCGGTGCACCGGTGACGGTACTGAAAGATTTATCAACGATCACATTTAAGATAGAGAACCGCTGGAAATATTATCATGAAACAAAGATGGTAATATCAGGATTGCCGGCAGGGAAATACCGGGTTAGTGTAGACGGCATACATTTGACGGTGCTGGACATGCAAGCCGGGCGGGAAGGGCAGGCGTTTCTGCCGGTGAACGGCGAGCATGCAAGCCGGGAGATAACGATAAAAAAGATGGGGTAGTGGAGTAGTGGAGTAGTGGAGGGTGGCCGGCTCTGGCCACCGATGGTGGATTGGGGCGTTGGAGTCCAGCCTTCAGGCTGTTTTATATCACGTTGAAAACTGGATTAAAACTGATTAGAATTATAAGGAAAGAATCATGCTTTATAAAATATATAGACTGGTCTGCACCGTAGTAGTTTCAATCTCAGCGTGTGCTTGTGTTACGCCGCTAATCGCAAATGCGGAAAACAATTCCACGGTTCTTCTTTCAAACAAGTATTTCTCTCTTCAGTTCGGTTCCTACGGCATCTCGAGTCTGAAACGGATAAACGATTCGTACGATACTGATTATATCAGTGAAGGCAGAGAGCTTGGCGATATCCTGCTTGCATACCGCGTTGGCAGCGGAGAATGGCGGAGAATATCGACTGGAGAGATAGCGGAAGGCACACGAATAGAAGCCGATCCATCCGGTGTCATGTATCGAGTCGTTTGTCCCTATAAGGAAACACCGGCAATTGACGTACGTGTGTCGTATCAGTTAGCTGGTACTGAACTGCAGTGGAGGATAACTTGTTCTAATCTGACGGACCGGGTAGTTGAGATCGGTGATATCGGATTGCTGTTTCCCTTTAACACGCGCTATACCTGGGACAAAGAAACGACATTGACCAGGCGGGTCATGCGTCACAGTTTTGTTTCGGGAAACGGTTCGTTCATGTTCTGGCTGCGCTGCAACAGTGCAGGGCCGTACCTGGTTATGACTCCGCGCCCGGGAACCGGATTGAAATATTTCGATCTGGGTTCGAGCGGGTCAGGCTATCGCCGGCAATACTGTGCCTATATTCATGCCGCGGCAACGGGACCGGTAGCGGTAGCGCAGGGCGGGAGCTGGCGGCAACCATTTACACGTGTTGTACTGCAACCGAAAGGGTGCA
Source organism: uncultured bacterium (assembly GCA_964499565.1). GTDB lineage: Bacteria > Auribacterota > UBA3054 > UBA3054 > CAZCLS01 > CAZCLS01. Next base: position 1,397 of record CAZCLS010000050.1, on the reverse strand, counting down.
CGGGAGACGGAGCGAGTTACGGATTTGATTTTACCTGGGCAAAAGATTATGAAGGAGTGCGGGAGGTTCTTT
>CAZCLS010000050.1:0-1225 GCA_964499565.1 uncultured bacterium | reverse complement strand
ACATGTATCTTGAATTTTTTGTGACAGAGCCGCTGGAAACAATAATAAAAAAGCGCGCGGCATTCCTGGTTAATACGCATCAGCACCGCAATCCATCCAACTGGTATAACGGGGTGTTCGCTGACTGGAACATGGAGAGCCACACACTATTGAGCCCGGATAATCTTGACCGCGTAAGCACGCGGCAGGAATACATGATAACCTGTGATGATCCGGCCTTAGGCAAAGCGCCGTACGTAGCGACAAAGAATGTTGATTATCCCGACACAAATGAAATCGCGGCGTTGGAATATTATATCGACAACTTTGTCTGGGGAGGACTGCAGAGGACAGACTCGGAAGAGTATCCCTACGGGATTTACGGCATACCGCACTGGAAAGCGAACCGTGAAAGCAGCGATCCGGGCAAACGGGGACAGCTGCATATCTGGCGCATATATGATTATCCGCACATGATATTACTGTATTACCGCATGTATCAGATCGCGGCTTTATATCCAGAAATAGGATTGCGGCACAGTAAAGATGACTATCTGCGACGGGCATATGGAACAGCGATAGCGTTTTTCACGATACCGCTGGCGATAGAGGGGTGGACGGCATACAAAACGGGTACTTACAATGAATTGATCATAAACCAGTTGATCGAGGCGCTGCATGAAGCGGGATGGAATGAAGAAGAGCAGAATCTGCGCCGGCACTGGGAAATTAAAGTGCAAAATTTCGTAAAAGACCGGGTCAATCCGTTCGGGTCGGAATACGCGTTTGACACGACGGGATTTGAATCGACTCATGCCCTGGCGAAATATGCCCTGGCACGGTGCCTGTCTGAAGGAACTAATTATATAAACGCGGAATCGGGTGTGACCCGGTCTGAAGCGGAAGGATTTATGCAGCAGCAGATTGCTTACAATATTTTCTGCCGTGGCTGGTTGGAGTGCGCCTATTATCTGTATGGCAGCGACTATCGCGGGGAAAGCAGCCGGTACACCTTGTCATACATGTCACAGATGGGTGGTTGGGCGATATTGGACTACGGATTGTACTACGCCGACAATCCGTTTCCGTATCTGCGGTTGGGGTACGCATCCACGCTGAGTTCGTGGGCGCTGTTGAACAGCGGAACACCGGAATCGAAGTACGGTTACTGGTATCCCGGCAAAGAAAATGATGGTGGAGCGGGAGGAGGATTCGAAGCAGTTGCGCGTGCGCGCAACTGGCTGGG
>CAZCLS010000049.1:7376-13564 GCA_964499565.1 uncultured bacterium | reverse complement strand
TGCATTCCAACTCGGCGATATTAAACAGTTGCCAGTGGCGCTCGATAGAGGCACCGGTAAAGCTGTAGGATGTCAATTCATATTCGAAGCGTTTTTTTAGATCTCGATACCTGACCCCTTCGACCCAGGTAATATCCATGACATGGTCGACGCTCTGGATAAAGGCGGCGATGCGTTCCAGGCCGTAGGTAAGCTCGACGGATACGGGATTGAGTTCAAATCCGGCCATTTGCTGGAAGTAAGTAAACTGGGTAATTTCAGTACCATCGCACAGCACCTGCCAGCCCAGGCCGGTAGCGCCCAAGGTAGGTGATTCCCAGTCATCCTCTTCAAAGCGAATATCATGATGACGGGTGTCAATGCCAATAGCTCGCAGGCTCTGAAGGTACAATTCCTGCGAATCGGCGGGAGAGGGTTTCAACACTACCTGGAACTGATGATGTTGATAAAGCCGGTTGGGGTTATCGCCATAACGGCCGTCGGTTGGGCGCCGGGAAGGCTGGACATAAGCGACCTTCAAGGGCTCGGGCCCCTGAACACCGAAAAAGGTGCCGGGATGGAAGGTACCCGCGCCGACTTCCTGGTCATACGGTTGAGTCAGAACACAGCCGAACTGGCCCCAATAGTGCTGGAGAGTCAGAATAATATTCTGCAATGAAAGTGACGATTCAGTCATTAATCCTCTTTAAAATAATACATGAGAGTTATTGTAAAACAAGTAGAATTATACAATAAAAGGGTCTAAACATCAATTGCACTTTATTTCTTCCGGGAATATCAGTATACTATGCCTCCTTATGCATGTAAAAAAAGACATAAAATTAGCATGTGCTTTAGCAGGTACGCTAATCCTGTGGGGTTCTGCGTTCCCGGCGATCAGGGCTACGCTGAATAGTTATTCTCCAGGGCATCTGGCTCTGTTGCGCCTGTCAATAGCAGCGGTAACACTGCTTGTTTTCGGAATAATCCGGGGCATGCGACTGCCCGCCTGGCGAGACCTGCCGGGAATAGCCACGCTGGGCATTACCGGCATCAGCCTGTATCATCTCGGTCTGAATTACGGGGAAGTAACCGTATCGGCCGGTGCAGCGGGTTTTATCATCGGTTCGACACCGATCTGGGCCACACTTTTTTCGGTAATTCTGCTCAGGGAAAGGCCGGGATTATTAGTCTGGCTAGGCATCATCATCAGCTTTGGCGGTATAGCGCTGATTTCGATCAGTGAAAACGGCAGCGGCACTGAAGCGGCATCAGCGGGGATTATGTCTTCGGGAGCAGTTTGTGTGTTATTGGCAGCGGTTGCTGGTGGATTGTACTGTACACTGCAAAAGCCGTTATTGCAAAAATACACCGCACTGGAATTGACCGCCTATTCGATGCTGATCGGGGCTCTGCTCCTGACATGGTATATACCCGGGCTGGCGGGAGTTATCCGGCGGGCGCCGCTTGAGGCCACGCTGAGCATAGTATACCTGGGAGTATTTCCGGCGGCTTGCGCCTATGTAGCCTGGGCCTACATCCTTTCTCAGATGACGGTATCGCGTGCCACGTCGTTTCTGTATATAATTCCTGTTGTAGCGGTTCTGCTGGGATGGGTTTGGCTGAAGGAGATACCGACGGCGTTATCGCTGGCGGGAGGAGTAGTCGCTCTGGCGGGCGTTGTTATAGTGAATCGCTTCAAGGATTTCTGATTACGAGTTTATACCCGTCGATAATACAATTATAGAGAATCCTGCCCACCCAGTTTTTGGTTACATACGCATTACTGCCGAGGGTTTCCTGAAGAGACGTAACCACATCGCCTTCCATATCGAAAATTTCGGTATTGAACGGCAGCATTTCCCAATACAGGTCGGAAGAATAATCGGCATCGGACGAAAACTGCAGCATTTTTCCGGCGGTTATCCAGAATACCAGGATATTATTAGAGTAGTCGGAGAGCGGAGCGATGAAAAAAGTTTCATCCATAACAGTGTTAGTGGGAAGCTCCTGAGTGATAATTGTTCTCAAGGCAGTTTCGATCTTAGCCAGCAGCTCTGGTGAAGGATTACAAGACTGGTTTCTTTTCTCAAAAAGCATGGTCCGAACATCCTGCTCGGGAACATCGATTCTGACAAAGCCAACCGGAGCATTGGAACTGGATTGATTTTGCTCGTGACGAAAAGCAACAATTTTATAGGAGTCATTGGAAATCAAGGTATTAAACTCTTCAATGTGATACAGGGCTTTCTTCAGAAGGACGGTAATTTTCAGATCTGGAACACTGGCTATGTACAATGAACTCAGATCATTGGTGTCATGCAGGTAATTGTACGGTTTGAACAGGACATCGACTACCGTGTCGGGATCATCTTCAAAATAATCGTCATCAGCAAGATGCCAGTAGGCCAGGTGGTTGAGCAATCCCATCACAAAGTCGTGATTGAACGGCAAAGCAGGCGGGGCGTTTGTTTCTGCCGCGGCCCAGATGGCGGCGAAGCATATACAGGCAATAACTATTTTCATTATCAACTCAGAGGGGGTTTTTACGAAGGGTGAAAAAGCGGTTGCGTCCAAGCGAACCGCGCAAGGTATCGGGAATAGTGATAAAATTGCCGCGGGGATGATTTTCACGGGAATCGGTCATCCAGGAATAGCCATACCCTGTAACGGGGGTAGAACCGATGCGGGAGATATTTTTATACAGATCATCGGTGGTTTTCCGGATTTTGTAATAATCGGTAGCGAGAGAGACGGCATAATTCAGCAGGCGGGCGAAACGGCCGGGGGTGCCTTTGTTGGCAAGCGAAGTAAGATACGTGATCCTGCGGGTAACCCGTTCGACAACCGCCAGGCCGGTTTTGGAATCGAAATAAAATCCATCAACTTGCCCGCGTTTTCCACCGGCGGTTATAACCATAAGAATATTGGTTGTAGATACACCGGCAATATACTGCTGAATATAACTGTCGGGAATATTTTCGATGCGGTTGACCAGCACGGCCAGAATCTGACGCATGGCGGCTTTGGTATCTTCTTCGCTGACATACCCGTGTTCGCCGGGAAAAGGAACTTCGTTGATGAGCAGGCTGGCGAGATATCCTTCCGGTGTTTTTATTGATGGAAGCGAGATATTTTGAGCGAGACTGTAATGAGGAATAAGAAAGCACAGGATGGTTACAACCAAGGCGTAAAGGTATCTTTCTAATAATTTCATAATAAAAACAAGCCGTTTCAGTTATTGGATAATTATACAGAAAACATTTATGCTTGTAAACTATCCCTTAGGATGTTATTTCGGGGTTGCGATGGAGAAGGTGGATTCGATTGCGGCGGTATAATTGACGGGGGCATGGTCGGAAAGAAATGCGGCCGGTTCAGTTGCCCGGGCAAACCATGCCTGGATTGTGCGGGAGAAGCGTTCCCGGTCGAGAATATCGGCGATTGACACATCGGGCAGCAGGTTCTTCTTTTGACCGGGGCGGCATGAGATAGTCAGGCATAAGCCGGCATGGGCGAATCCCAGCATTGGCGGCGGCAATTGAGGAACGATGTCGGTATTATTAACAAGTCTGAAAACCGAAGCGCCGGTTAGAGTGGCGGCAAAGCTGCTGTCGCCGACCATGGGAGAGCCGAAGGTATACAATGAGTGTGGAGGGAGGTATACTGCTGCTAAGGTAGCCAGTGCGGCTCCCAGGCTGTGGCCGGTATACACAACCGGGCAGGTGAGCGTGGATATCAGTGGAAAGATATCCGGCCAGACGGCTTCAAAGGCGTCCCGGAATCCTTTGTGAATACGGCCAGGACCGTTCCAGGCGACCGGGGCGGTATCTAAATTTTTAAGCCAGTCCTGGGGATTATGCGTGCCGCGGAATACCAGCACCGCAAACGGCTCGTTATTGGTATCGGCGGTGTGGATTAGCGCGCCGCGGACACCGGCTTTGTCAAAAAACGCGATTTCACGCAGACCGGCTTGAGCAAGAAACGAGTTGCGCGTGCCAGGGGGAGTCCCGGAAGTAATTTCAGGTTTTTCACAGACATACATGACACGTGAAATTTCAGAACAGAGCCAGGCAAGACGCGGAGAGAAATTCGAATCATTTTCGTCCAGGCAGCAGTCGTAACAGCCCTGAAAATAATCAGTGGCTATTCCGGGGTATAATACGGCTTCCCAGCCAGAGTCAGGTTTCACGGGCAGGTCAGGTTCGATTTGAGAGGATGCCGGTCGTAAGGAAGAGCAGGGCCGGGAAGAGCAAGGCGGCCAGATAATGCGCTTCAGTAGGGACAGAGCTTTTGAAGACAAAATAGAGAATGCAGAATACCGCAAAGCTCAGGAGAGAAACAATAGCGCCTGGTCGTTCCCAACCCCAGGCGATAATAAAACCGAGAGAGACCCCGAGGGGAAAACAGATAAAAAGGACCAGGTCCTTGACGGGCAACCCGGGCGGATGCAGATCAGCCTGATTAAAAATAATAAACATCAGCGTAATGCTGGCAAGACTGGTCAGGCGAGCCAGCCACCTGATGATAGAGAGGATAAGATGCCTTTCCGGTTTGGTGCGTTTACGTTTTCTGGGCATAGTGAACAATTCTTAAGGATTATCAACAGTGATATCATCGTCACTGGCTACACCGTCTCTTCCGAGTGATTTCACTGTGAAATGATCATCTTCGATAATCAGGATATAATCATTACTCCAGGGGTCCCTGGGAAGTTCATCGATATATTCAGGAGTAAGCTGGTATAGTCCATCGGGCAGCGACCCGTGGTCGAGCGAGTATTGTTGAACACCCGAATCGAGCTGGCGGATTGTTGCCTGGCAGGAACGGGTCATGGCCTTGTCACGCGCTTTGATAAAATTGGGCATGGCAATAGCAAACAGGAGCAGCACGACGGGAATAACCAGCACAACCAAAACGATATTGAGATAGCCCATGACAAGGCCGCTTACAGCCATCCCGCGGCCATCCAGATCCGGCTCGGTGTTTATTCGGGAAAGGGCTATATGACCAAAGATAATGGCCGGAATGGCGGCTAATGGACCGAGGCAGATAAAGGCCAGAATACCTGTCACCAGACTGGCGATAGCGAGGCCGCAGGTTTGAGATTGTTGTGTGTTCATTGTCGCTCCTCCTGTATTTTCTTTTCTGCAATGATACGGTTATTCACAATAGATCATTTTTTTGGTCATGCCGCCGTCCACTATAATGTTCTGACCGGTGATAAATCCGGCTTCACCGGAAATCAGAAAAGCTGTCAAGGCAGCGATGTCGGTGGGGCAGCCGACCCGGCCGACGGGATGCTGGGCCTTGTCACCGGCGCTATGTAGCGGCGTGGTTCTTCGGGAGCCTTTCTGCCAGTCGCAAACTTCGATCCAACCGGGACTGATACAGTTTACTCTGATATCGGGACCCAGGCTGACGGCCAGGGCGTGGGTCAGGGCGACAATGCCGCCTTTTGACGCCGCGTAGGCTTCCGAGTTCAGCTCGGACTGCAGGGCGCGGGTAGAGGCGATATTGACAATTGACCCCCGGGCAGTACGCAGGTGTGGCACGGCGTATTTTGCCATCAGAAAACAGCCGGTGAGATTAGTGCCGATAACGCGATTCCAGTCCGAGAGTTCGAGTATATCGACCGGTGCGCCGGCGGGATTGGCAATGCCGGCATTATTGACGAGAGCATCGAGCCGGCCGAAGGCCCGAACCGCTTCAGCAATGCAGTTTCGCACAGACGATTCATCGGAAACATCGGTCGGGACAAAAAGCACATGAGCATCGGGGCCGAAAACAGATATACACTCCCGACCTGCTTCTTCATCACAATCGGCAAGCACTACGGCGAAGGTGCGTGCCAACAGATACTGAGCGATGCCTTTGCCGATACCCTGGGCACCGCCGCTGATAAGAACAACGGATGTGTTCATAAGCAGGGAACCGCTATTCCTGCGGCTGGCCTTCCTGCATTGAAAGGGGAACTCTTTCGAAGTAAATGCCGGAAGAGGTATTGTACCAGTATTCGATTTTCTGGTTATCGCCGACAGTTTTTTCCAGTTTTATCCAGCCGTCTTTACCGATATCAATAACTTTAACAATGCCAAGATTGCTGATACGGTACGAAAGGCTTTCGTTAATGAACCCCGGTTCGGGAACAAACATGGAAGCACAGCCGGTACACAGGGCGAGTATCAGGCCGATAGCGGTCAGTTGCA
>CAZCLS010000049.1:5144-7276 GCA_964499565.1 uncultured bacterium | reverse complement strand
GGGTCGTAACAGCGAATGCCGACTTCCAGGCGATTGAGAATGCCTTCGGTTATTTCAACACCGGGTTTGATAAACTGTTTCGCGATCGTTTCAACGGCACGGTTCATGCCGACATTGTTCTGGGTCGTGGCAACGATCAAGTTCACTTTTTCGAGCAGACCGTTGTCATCGACACGGTAATGATGAATAAGGGTGCCGCGCGGCGCTTCGATAACACCGACACCTTCTTTCTGCAAAGCGCCGCGATTGACCAGTTCTTCGCTCTGGATATCATCATCATTGAGCAGTTCCTTGATTTTTTCAGCGGCGTGCAGCATTTCCACAAGGCGGGCGTAATGATAATACAAAGAACCTTTAACCGGTTTGCCGCCTGCAATCTGTTTAAAGATAGCGAAAAACTTGGCGGCTTCGGGCGTATCGATACTATCGGCGACATTAAAACGAGCCAGGGGGCCGACCCGATAACTGCCGTCCGGATAGCCGAGTTTGCGGAAGTAGGGGAATTTCATATAAGACCAGTCTTCGACAGCTTCGGCGATCTGATCGAGATACTTTTCATAGGGAACTTGATCGAAGACGACCGCGCCGTCTTTATCAATGCCGCGCAGGGTGCCATGATAGAGTTCGAGTTCGCCATTAGGGCCGACCGAGCCCATATAACACGTATCGAAGGTGGCGAACGTTTTAAACAGGTCTACATTCTGCTGATAAAAATCAAGGCAGAGATTGACCCCTTCAATCGACCAGTCGATTATGGATTGCGCGTCTTTGAGCAGAGCATCGCGGTCTTCCGTTTTCACGGGAGCGTTCATGCCGCCGGGAATAGCGCCGGTGGGATGAATTTTCTTACCGCCGGTAGCTTTAATGACTTCCTGGCCGAACTTGCGCAGCTTAATAGCTTTCAGGGCTGTATCAGGAGCGATACTGGCGACGCCGATGACATTGCGCAACGCGGGATCGGAATCAAACCCGAGTAGAAAATCAGCTGAACAGAGATGAAAGAAGTGCAGGGCATGCGACTGCAGCATCTGGCCATAATGCATCAGGCGCCGGATTTTATCGGCAGCGACAGGCACGCAGGAACTAACGAGCATATCGCAGGTTTTGGCCGCTGCGAGGTGATGGCTGACAGGACATATGCCGCACATGCGTTCGGAGAGCACCGGCATTTCCCAGAAGGGGCGGCCCTGGACGAATTTTTCGAAGCCGCGGAACTCGATAATATGGAGTCGGGCCTGTTCGACATTTCCGGCATCACTCAACGTGAGGGTAACTTTACCATGGCCTTCTACGCGGGTGACCGGATTTATTTCTATTTTACGGGACATAGGAGTAAACGGGTTTAGAGTTATAAAAACGTATTCTTATACTATAATACCTTAAAGCCGGATATTTGTCAATCATACTTGAAATACTGATAGGGAATATCCAGGGGGTCGGGCACGCGCCCGGCCAGGAGTTCCGTCAGCACAAACCAGATCGCTTCCGCGTCCGGCGGGCAGCCGGGAATGCAATAATCGACTTTTACCACCTGGGGCACCGGCAGCACTTTAGGCAGCAGGCGCGGCAGGTCGGGACCGGTCGGGATAACACCGTTAACTGTTGACACGGTATCAAGGAAGGCCTCTTCAAGGCATTCCTGGAGCGTGAACATATTACGCATAGCCGGCAAGTTGCCGAAAATCGCGCAATCGCCGAGAGCGATCAGGAATTTGGCCTGTTTGCGATATAATTTCAGCACTTCCACATTTTCTTCATTGGCGACCGCGCCTTCAATCAGGGCGATATCCACTTCCGGGGGACGCTTGATATCGGTAATAGGACTGGAGGTAAATTCAACCAGCTTGGCAAGTTCCAGAATACGCTCATCAATGTCGAGCAGGGACATGTGACAGCCTGCGCATCCTGCTATCCAGCAGGTAGCTATTTTCGGTTTGGATGGTGTAGTAGTTGTCATACTATGGTATACATCGTCTATGGATTAAAAACGGTATAAGCTGAAAGACGGATTATTTCTTTTTACCTGGTTTGCGGGCCGGTTTTGTAACCGGCGCGGTTTCTTTTGCTTCGGGCACAGGCAGAAACGATATCTTTTCCATGTCATACATACGTGTTCCGTAACGCATGCTGTA
>CAZCLS010000049.1:0-5044 GCA_964499565.1 uncultured bacterium | reverse complement strand
AGTTCGCAATTGCCGCTTTTCTCGCAATAGGGGCATTGATGGTTGCGTTCTGAAAAGATCAGTTCAAGATTCATGCGCCGCATATCATTGATTTCAGGCGTATCGGTTTTGACAGACATATCTTCGGAAGCAGGAGTCGTGCAGGCCGAATTAAAATTCTGGCGTCCGGTGCCTTCGATTTCGACGACACACATCCGGCAGGCGCCGGTATTACCGAGCAGCGGGTGATGACAGAGGGTAGGAATATAAATATTCGCGCGCTTAGCCGCGTCCAGAATGGTATCGCCTTCATAGGCCGATACGCGCTTTCCGTCAATTGTCAGTAAAATAGTTTTCATATTGGCAGTACCTGTTACTATAAATTACACTTAGTACGGTTTGGATTCCCGGAGCAGAAACGCGCTTTTGTCGCAATGCAGACAGTGGCGGGCTTCTTCGGTAACCTGGTCACGGCTGTAGCCGCGTTCAACTTCATTAAAGTTATTGGAGCGTTCGGGAACCGGCAGAACGTATTGCTCGAATTCTTTTCGGATTTCGATATAGTCATCCTCGTTGTACGACCGGTGCGGTATCCGCTCAGTCCGTTTCTGCCACAGAACGCCGTCGCCGCCGAGATAGCGGTCGACCGAGGCTGCCACACGCTGGCCGTCGCCAATCGCGTCGGCCGCCATGGCCGGACCATAACTGTCATCACCGGCCGCAAAGATACCCGGAACATTTGTCATCCGGGTGCGTTCGTCAACCAGGAAAGTACGGTATTTCGGGTCAACCAGGATATTCTTTTCGACTTCGGCAAAATGGGTTTCAGGTTCCTGGCCGAGAGCCGGAATGACCATATCAACGTCAAGATCAAATTCCGAGCCTTCGATCAGGGATGTTTTGCGCCGGCCGGTATCGTCGTAACTTCCGAGACGCATACGGGCGCTGCGCAATTTAACGACATGGCCGTCCTGCCCGATGGCTTCGAGGGGAGAAACCAGGAAGGTAAACTTGATGCCTTCGTTGATGGCTTCTTCAATTTCCTCTTTCAGGGCGGGCATATCTTCTTTCAGGCGGCGATAGAGGACCTGGACTTGTTTGGCGCCCATGCGCATGGCGGTACGCGCGGCATCCATGGCCGTATTGCCGCCGCCGACCACCACGACCCGTTGGCCTTTAACCTGAACGGGGAACCCGATATTAACATTACGCAGAAAGTCCATACCACCGACAACGCCGGCAAGGTGTTCGCCTTTAACACCGAGTTTATAACTCACATGGGCGCCGATCGCGAGGCAGGCGACGTCATACCCGAGTGATTCAAGGCGTTCGAGCGTAATATTAGTACCGACTTTGACGCCGTAGACAAACCGCACGCCCATATCTTCAATCATCTTAACCTCCTGGTCTATGACGTCACGGGGGAGGCGATAACCGGGAATACCGAAGCGCAGTGTACCGCCGGGGAAGGGCATCGATTCGAACACGACGACTTCATAGCCTTTTTTGCAGAGAAAATAGGCGATCGTGAGACCGGCAGGGCCACTGCCGATAATAGCGACTTTCTTGCCTTTGGTCGGCTTAATACGCTGGATGGGAAGGTCTTTTTCGTAAAGCGAAATGTAGCGTTTAATGGCGCGGATATCAATCGCGCTGTCAGTCTGACCGCGGCGGCATTTTTCCATGCAGGGATGGTGGCACACCCGGCCGCAGATGGCAGGCAGGGGATTGCGTTCGCGGTGCAGGATCAAGGCATCCATGAAATGGCCTTCAGCAACTAACTGAACATAGCCGGCCGCGTCCACGTTGCAGGGGCAGGCATTTTCGCACGGGGCGGTAAAGAGGGCCTGACAAACACCCGGCAGGCAACGTTTGTCGATGATATGTTCCTCATACTCCTTGCGGAAGAAGCGCAGGGTGGAAAGAATTGGATTGGGAGCGGACTGCCCCAAGCCGCACAGGCTCATGCGTTTCATCATATTAGCCAGTTCCTCAAGCCGGTCGATATCTTCGAGTTCACCATTGCCTTTACTGATACGGTCGAGGATATCATAGAGCTGTTTAGTACCGACGCGGCAGGGCGGACATTTACCGCACGATTCGCTGACGCAGAAGTCCATGAAAAACTTGGAGACATCGACCATACAGGTATCTTCATCCATAATGATCAAGCCGCCCGAGCCCATCATGGAACCGATTTCTTTGAGGGTGTCATACTCCATGGAAATATCAAGAAACTCGCGCGGGATGCATCCGCCGGAGGGTCCGCCGGTCTGGGCGGTTTTGAACTGTTTTCCGTCGGGGATACCGCCGCCGATTTCAAAAACGATTTCACGCAGGGTCGTTCCCATGGGCACTTCAACAATACCGGTATTGCGCACGCGGCCCGCCAGGGCGAAGACCTTGGTGCCGGTGCTTCGTTCGGTACCGATGGAGGCGAACCATGCGGCGCCATTACGGATAATCGGACAGATATTGGCAAAGGTTTCGACGTTATTAATAAGGGTCGGCATACCCCACAGGCCCTTGATGGCGGGGAATGGCGGTTTTGACGTCGGCTGGCCGCGTAAGCCTTCGATCGAGTGCAACAGGGCTGTTTCTTCCCCGCAGACAAACGCGCCCGCGCCGACGCGCAGTTCGAAATCGAATTCGAAATCGGTTTCAAGAATATTTTTACCGAGCAGGCCGTATTCTCTGGCCTGGCCAATCGCCCGTTCAATACGCTGGATAGCCAGGGGATATTCGGCACGGCAGTAAATAACACCGTGTTTTGATCCGACGGCATAACCGGCGATAATCATCGCCTCGATGACGCGGTGGGGATCACCTTCAAGAATATTGCGGTCCATAAATGCGCCCGGGTCGCCTTCATCGGCATTGCAGACGACATATTTCTGCTCACCCTGAGCATTGGCGACAAACTCCCATTTAATACCGGTAGGAAAACCGCCGCCGCCACGGCCGCGCAGGCCGGAATCCTTGATTTCACGAACAACAGCTTCGGGCTCCATTCCGGACAACACTTTTGCCAGGGCGGCATACCCGTCGCGGGCGATATATTCATCGATTTCATCGGGATTGATAATGCCGGAGTTCTCAGTAACAATGCGCAGCTCCTGACCTTTGAAGAAGTTAGTGCTGCGCATGTTATTGACAACATCTCGGGCATCCAGGGAAGAATCGACCAGGCGGGAGAGCGGCCGGCCTTTAAGGAAATGCTCTTCAACAATATCAGGGACATCATCGACCTGCACTTTGGCGTACAGGATATTGTCGGGATAGATAATCATGAGAGGGCCCTGCTTGCAGTAACCGACGCAATCTTCGGTCGTCATGACCTTAATTTCGTCGCTGAGGCCGAACTCATTCAGACGAGCCCGGAGGGCGGATTCAACTGATGAGGCGCCTTTTTTGTCGCAGGCGCGACCCATGCAAATCAGTACTCGTAAACGCGCTGTTGCCATAATAGTTCCGTCGTATCCTTTAAATTACTGAAAAAATACATAGCTTCACGTGATGCCGGCTGAACGGCATCACCCTTACTGGGTCGGTTCGTTACCGACATCACCCGGCACCACAACACGGTACTGGGTAAGGATTTCACCGTTAACAATATGCGTCTCAAGCAGGGTTTTGATCATATCGGGCTTAAGATTGCCATAAACGACTTTCTGGTCGTTGTGATATATCGCGCACATCGGTTCGATATTGTCGAGACCAAAACTGCCGGACTGAGTGACCAGCACATGCAGGCCCAGTTCCTCGACCTGGGACATGCATTCCTTTAAAATTTCGCGGGCGCCGTAGAGGATGCCGCTGGTTCCCATACTTACCACGATTTTCCAGGAAGATTGGGAAGCATCCTGCTGACGTTGTTCAAGCTTTTGTTTTGCTTTGTCACGAAGAGCTTTAAGTTCATCAAGTTTCATAATCTGATCCACAGGTACATATTAATATAACTAATTCTGATCTCGTGGTTCCCTGGCGCGGATTGTTTCCCGCAGCCAGTCCAAAATTTCCACCGATTGCCAGAGCGCGCGGGCGTCCGGTCCCAGGGCCTCTTTTACCGGCCGCGTATCAAACACCTGCTGCCAGGAATCGGTACGGCGCGTGTAACGAAAATCCACATCCGGATTGCCTGCCACCAGGGCAAAAATTGATTCATCCAGATCGCCGACAGGAGGCTGGTCGACATTAGTAAACGGATAGGTTCCACGGACGATAGTGCCCCTGCCGGGACGGGAGACAAGTCTGAAGGAACCGCCGCACATTTCCACTAATTGTTTAAAGAACGGAAGGCCGAGACCGATTTTTTTTTGCCGCGGCGCTTTAGTTGTCATGAACGGGTCAGTTGCCCGTTCGGCTATTTCGGGTGACATGCCGCAGCCGTTATCGGCGACAGCAACAAATACTCTGTTCAGAGCGGCCGATTCCAGGAGCCGGATTGTAACCAGGCTGGCGTTGGCCGTTAGGGAATTCTGGGCTAAATCCAGTATGAACAGAGATAATTCATACATGCCGGTCAGGCAGTTTGCTGCAGTTCCCGCGCGGCACGTTGTTTATATTCCGCTATGACAGCCCGCACGCGCGCGGGAGAAATCAGACGGTCATACACTTTATCGTTAACCATTAATACCGGCGCGAGGCCGCAGGCTCCGATGCAGCGCACTGCTTCACAGCTGAACATGCCATCTTCGGTTACGCCGCCGATATCGATACCGATTTCATTTTTGATAATATTGACAATCATCTGGCCGCCGCGAATATAACAGGCAGTACCCAGACAGACTTTGAGTTCAAATGTGCCTTTAGGCTTCAAATGGAATAAATGGTAGAACGTGGCCACGCCGTAGACTTCGCTGACGGGTTTGTCCAGGCCTTTGGCAACATATTCAAGGACGTCGATCGGCAGGTACCCGAACAGTTCCTGGGCACTATGCAGACATTGAATAATAGGACCGGGAAGTTCTTTGGTAGCTTCGATAATCGTGTCAAGTTTCTGGTAAAGGTCGTGCGTGTCGTTGCTCTTCATCACTGTGGAACTACTAAGGGTTACTATAAAAAA
>CAZCLS010000048.1:8335-13650 GCA_964499565.1 uncultured bacterium | reverse complement strand
CTGATATCCTGTTCGATTTGGCTGCGCAACTGGTCCATCGAGTCAAAACGCCGGTCTTCCCGGATAAATCTCAATGGCTCAACTCTGATCCACTCCTGATATAAATCACCCGAAAAATCCAGCACATATACTTCGCATACCAGTTTTGTGTCATTATGCGTGAACGTCGGACGCGTGCCTACATACATCAGGGCATGGTACGGTTTGTTATATACATATACAATACTGGCATACACTCCCGGTGTGGGCATGACCAGATACCCGACCGACAGATTGGCGGTTGGAAATCCCATGACACGGCCGATGCCATGTCCTTCAACGATATGAGACCAGATTGTCCAGGGCCGCCCTAGAAACAATTCCGCCCGGGCGAAATCGCCCCGGGCTATCGCCGCCCGGATGGCCGTGGAACTCACAATTTCCCCCTTGATTTCTATCGGCGGCACTTCATAAAAATCGTAATGACCTATCGGCGCGCAGCGCTTGAGCATGTGATGGTCTCCTTCCCGATTCTTGCCGAAATGGCAGTCATACCCGCCGATTATTATCCGGGCCCGCAACTTTTTTATAAGGATATCATGTAGAAATGCTTCCGCGCTGACTTCAGCGAATTCACGGTCGAACGGCTGTACGATGACACATTCAACTCCCAGCTTTTCCAACAGGGCTATCCGATCGGTTAATGTCATGATTATCGGCGGCAGCTTGTCCGGGCACACTACCCGAAAAGGATGGCTGTCGAATGTCAGTACTATAGGTTGGGCATGATTCTGTTTAGCCGTCGATACCAGTTTTTCTATCAGAATTTTATGCCCCGCGTGCACACCGTCAAAAAACCCCAGAGTCATCGCCACCGGCATTCCATGAGACGTAAAATTAGCAACTCCATTGACTATTGTTATTGCCACTTTGTTTGTAACGGTTATGGTTTAGAGGCCTGATTGTCCGGTGAATCATTGTTCCTGCCGCGCTGGCCGGGCTGACCTTTTGTGCGGCGTTTCTGCGCGCGTACCTTCGCCCGTGCTTTCGACCGGCTCACTACCGTAACCTGCGCCGCGGGATACAGCCCGATGCTGTCATCATCCGTTTTAACCGTTACCGTCTGCTTCAGAAGAGAAGCATCTATCACGTCTCCGGTTCCCTCGGGCGTGCGCACCCGCTGCCCTTTCCTGGGGAGCGTCTGCTCCAGTTCACGGTAGTTTTTGTACTCGTATGCCAGGCAGCATTTTAACCGTCCGCATACCCCGGATAGCTTCGTCGGATGCAGCTGTATCTGCTGAAGTTTTGCCATACGGATGTTTACCGCCTGAAATTCATGTATCCATGATTTGCAGCACGTTATCCGCCCGCAACACCCGATCCCCCCAGTGATTTTTGTTTCATCCCGTACTCCCACCTGGTGCAGCTCTATCCGGACTTTCAGTTTCTTAGCCAGGTCCCTTACCAGTTTCCTGAAATCCACCCGCTCCTCCGCGGCAAAATAAAAGACTATTTTGCTTTTGTCAAAGGTGTATTCAGCGTCTATTATCTTCATCTCCAGATTGTGCGTGATAATCTCCCGCTGACACCCCTTTATCTGACCAGTCGCGTCCTTGCGGTTGCGTTTAATGTGAATATCGTCTTTCGTCTGGCATTCCCGAACAACATGCTGATTCTCCGATATATCACACTCGCTCAGTGTCTCTATGCACAATATCTTGCCATAATCTTCTCCGCGGTCGAAACTCACGACACACCAGTCGCCGACGTTAATGTCAATCGCACCCAGCCGGAATAATTCAACCGGGCCGAATTCACGCAATCGTACCCGCGCTACTTTTGTTTCAGTCATAATGTCTATCGTCTGCTGTGAGTTCTGTTCACAGTCTTGTTCAAGGTTATAAACCGGTCGCGGTTATGGCACCCCGCAGTGGAACCAGAGGCTCCACTTCCGATGTGATATGAGCCAGCAATCCCTGCAGAACTATATCAAACCGCGCGTTCAAATATACCGTCGGTCCGCGTACCAATTCTATATCAGCTATGTTTCGTAAGATTTCATACTCATTGTACTGTTGTGCCAGCGCTTCTATCTTACTCTCCAGAAACGTGTGCAATACCCCGCTGGTCTCTCCGCTGCACTTCACGATCCACACGTCACGCCATATATCCAGCAGAGCTTCAAATATTCCCGCTTTGCTGTCCCGCTCCCGCGCTGCCTGCTCGGATTTTAACTGCTCTTCAAGTTCGTTCAGTATGCTGCGCCGTATCGACGCGTCCAGATCTTTCAGCTCATCCGCCTTCGCGGAAAGCTCCTGCTTTACCCGGTCTTCATAGTCCTTGCGGGCATTTTTCTGCTCGGTTGCTTTGCGCTGCGCATATTCTACCGCCAGTCCGGAGGCCCCTTCCCGATGTAATAAAATCGCGCTGACTTCCTGCATATCAGCCTGATACTGTTCCGCGCTGGCAGCCAGCTGCACCGCCCGCCGCCAGCGCCCGCGCGATAACGCGCAGACAAAGCGCAACGTATCTCCCATCAATCCCAGTTCCGTCTCGGCCCTGGCCTTCAGAACGTCCGGCCTTAACGGCAGCAGCCTGATAAGCTGGCAACGCGATCGTATGGTCGGTAACAACCGCTCCGGCCTGGTCGTTACCAGGATGAAATATGTGTTCCTGGTCGGCTCTTCCAGCGTCTTTAGAAACCTGTTGGCGCTCTCCTTGCGCAGTGTTTCCGCCTGATATACGATACCGACTTTGCCTATGCCCGATAACGAAGTGGCCTGAAGCGCCTGAATAAGTCCTAGCATGTCTTCCGTTTTAATCGCCCGCAGTAATCCTTTTGGCCGTACTTCAAACAAATCCGGATTGTTCCCGGCTGCGATCAGCCGGCAGTTGCGGCATTCTCCACACGGCAGCATTGCTTCGGGCGGATTTTCACACAGCAGAAACGTGGCCAGCTGCTGTACCAATGCCTCTTCGCCTACATCTCCCGGACTCGCTATGATAAGCCCGTGAGGCAGACGCGAGCGCTCGATCGCCCGGCGCAGGCATCCCGCCGCTTCCGGTTGATACTGCTCTGATTGCATTAGTGTTTGCATTCGTTCCTGCCTGGCGTGTCATCACGCCATTTCTTTATATTATTTTCCCAGGCAAAATCGCCCGTCTACACAACGGCTGATGTCAGCGGCAACTTCACAGATCGTCCGGTCGCTTTTTATGACCACACACCGTTCCGGCTCCGCTTCCGCGATCGCAAGATACCCCTGCCGCACCCGCTGGTGAAACTCTGTGCCGGCCGCTTCGATCCTGTCGCCTTCGCCCGGTGGCGTGTCTTTGTCAACCGCCCATGCCCGCCGCAATCCTTCTTCCGTTTCTATGTCAAGAATAATTGTCAGGTCAGGTTTCATGCCGCCTGTAGCTAATTCGTTTATTGCGTGAATCATTTCCAGCGGTAAGCGCCGGCCATACCCCTGGTAGGCTACCGTGGCATCGATAAACCGTGATGCCACTACTATTCGTCCCTGGCTCAACGCCGGCTGTATCCGTTCGCGTACATGTTGTGCCCGGCTGGCCGCGAACAGAAATAATTCCGTTTCCGCTGCGAGTTCATGTGTCGCTACCGGCTCCAGCAGAATCTTGCGGATTGCTTCTCCTGCCGGCGTTCCGCCCGGTTCACGTGTTACCAGCACCGGCAGGTTCCTGGCCCTGAGATAACTGTGCAGCAATTCAATTTGCGTGCTTTTTCCCGAGCCGTCCGGACCTTCTATTGTTATAAATATTCCTTCTCTGGGTGTTTTTCGCATCTATTCTCTCCCGCGGCTTACAGCCGCTTCAGGCGCGGCCCTTCAGCCGTATCTTCTACACAAAATCCCATCAATGCCAGTTTCTCCCGGATCTCATCCGCCCTGGTCCAGTCTTTTCCCGCCCGCGCGTCCTGCCGCTCCTGCATCAGCGTCAACGCTTCGTCCGGCACTGCGTCATCGGTTCCCGCAATTGCAAGTATCTTGTCCGTCTCATCAAGAAACTGTTTCATCGCAAGCGCCTCGGTCCCGCTGACCGTCTCTTCCGCAAGCCAGCGATTGGCCTGCCGGACACAATCAAATAACGAACCAAGCGCCGGACTGATATTCAGATCATCATCCAGCGCTTTGCGCCATCCGGTCCTGGCCCGCTCAATTTCATTCTTTATTTCAGGCCGTACCGTTCCTTCCGGATTCGCGGCAATTACACGGTCCAATCCCGTCCGCACGTCATCCAGCCGCTGTATCGCGCTGCGCGCCGCATGCAACCCGTCAAACGTGAAGTTGAACGGCTGCCGGTACTGCGTTGCCAGCAGATGATAACGGATTTCGCGCCCGCTGTATCCTTTGTCTGTTATGTCGCGCAAGGTGTAGAAATTCCCCATGGATTTCGACATCTTTTTCCCATCGACAAGCAAATACCCATTATGCAGCCAGTAGCGCACAAACGGCTTGCCCGTCGCGGCTTCACTCTGGGCGATCTCATTCTCGTGATGCGGAAACACCAGGTCTTCTCCCCCCATGTGGATGTCGATCGTGTCACCCAGGTATTTCCCGGCCATTACCGAACATTCCAGATGCCAGCCGGGTCTGCCTTTACCCCACGGACTTTCCCAGTGTACCGTTCCATCCGCTTCCGTCCAGCCCTTCCACAGTACAAAATCACTGACGCTGTCCTTGTCATATTCGTCATGCGCTATGCGCGCGCCGTGCTTCAGGTCGCGCGTGTCCAGCCGCGACAATTTTCCATACCCGTCATATGACTGAATTGAAAAATATACACTGCCGTCACGCGACGCGTATGCATGACCCTTCTCAATCAAAACCGTAACCAGATCGATCATGCCGGGAATGTTGTCTGTTGCTCTGGGTGTCTTGTCGGCCGGAAGAATCCGAAGTGTTTTGCAGTCTTCGAAAAATGCTTCCGTGTATGTTCGGGTAAACTCCTCTAACGGGATGCCGCTGGCGGCAGCGTTTCTGATCGTCTTGTCATCCACATCTGTTATATTCATCACGTGCAGGACGTTATATCCGCTGTCGCGCAACCAGCGCTTTACCAGGTCATACGCCATTATAGCACGAAAATTACCGATATGCGCGTAATTATATACCGTCGGGCCGCAGGTATACATCGACACCCGGCTTTCATCACCCGGCTTGAACTCTTCTTTGCGGCGGCTCAGTGTGTTCGTAAATTCTATCATTCTTTCCTTCTGCAGCAGCAGCCCCGGCAGGATAATAAAAATCCAAGCCGGAACACTTGGTAACAACAAGATAATACGCTCTTTACAAGCTTTTGATATTATAGTTTATATG
>CAZCLS010000048.1:2520-8235 GCA_964499565.1 uncultured bacterium | reverse complement strand
CAGCCCGGAAACATTACAATTGTTGTCATATTTATTCACCCGGCGCGGGCCACTATGCTGACGCGGTGATTCGTTTGAATAATTCATCTCTTTTTGCGTCCAAAGGATTGAAGTATCGTGAAACTCAGTTCCTTAATACGCTTAGAGGCCCGTGCAGGATACTAAACAACATGTATGACTCAAGCAGTGCCACCCGACGGCCCGAATGATGCTGAACTTGTCGCGGCATTTAAACATGGCGACGAGCAGGCCTTCGTTACTATCGTCGAACGCTATAAACATCGTCTTGCACGGTTGGCCCAGTCTGTTGTCCATAACGAGGAGGACGCGCTCGATATCGTTCAGGAATCTTTGATTAAAGCCTATCACGGCTTGCAGAAATTCCGCAGCTCTTCAACAGTCTATACCTGGTTGTACCGGATTGTGATGAACCATGCCATTGATTTTGTCCGCAAAATGGCTAAAGCTTCATTCCAGTCAACCGCGGATATGGTGCATGAACTGCCCGACCTTTCCGGCACATCGCAGCCCCATACCGAAGCTCTCCGCGCTGAACTGCACCGGAAAATATTTGCCGCGGTCGACCTGCTCCCCGCTAAACAGCGTGAGGTGGTTATCCTGCGCGAAGTCGAAGGATTGAGTTATAAGGAAATTGCCGAAGTGGTTGGCTGCAGCGAAGGTACGGTTATGTCACGCTTGTATTACGCCCGCGGCCAACTGCGCAAACTTCTTGAACCATATATTACGCATGGCTTATGAAACGTAGAATTCACAGAATTACCGAATATGCCGACGGCTTCAGTCGCCCGGATGCGCCGCCCCTGTCTGATGAACAGCTCCGCCAGGCACAGGATCATCGCCATATATCTGAATTACTTGCCGATGCTTTTGTCTGTACTATTCCAGACCACAAACTATCTTCGCTCTCCTCCCGCGTGCTTGCCCGCGCCCGTTCTGAATATTCTTCCTCATTCACGGAACGCCTGCTTCACGCCTGGCATAACCTGTTCAAACATCCCGTCTGGGCCCTCAGCTCCGCTATGGGTATGCTGCTGATCGTCTCCGCTTCCCTCTGGCTGGCTACAACCATGCGACAGCGTCAACCCGTTCAAATGGAATCTTTTGTGATTTATCAGACTGATGATGGTAACGGGTTTGTCCGTTACTTTAAATATTACAAGGTGGACAACGATGGAAACAAACTCTATCTGTAAATCCAGCCTCTGCCTTCTGGCTGTTATTGTCTCCGCTGCAGCTCTTTGCGCCGCTCCTCCCAAGCGCTCCCCGGATGACCCGGCCGTCGCGCCTGAGAGCACTGCTGCCCGCAGCACAATTCCCGCCGACAACAAAACCCGGAACGCTCCCGCTAAGGAACAACCCGTGCTTCCTAAAAAAAAGACGTCTCCCACTCCGACCGTTTCCGCTCTCCAGAATCGCCGCGTGGAAAAATCCGATCCTCCCACCAATTCTGCTGCCGCGCCCTCCCCGTATACTATCGACGCGCGGATATTCATTTCAGGTGAAGCCGCCCGCACAGGCGGCGAAATCGGTAAAACCCAGCTTACGGAAAAAGAAAAGGAACTTACTCTCTTCCTGGCCTATCGCGATTATCGCCTCCTTAAGGAAAACAAGCAATCCGTTCCTATTAATAAAGCCGTGACCGTTAAGTTTGCTGATGATAAATCGGTTAGAATTACTCCACTCAGTGAGTCATCAGACCGAATTAAACTCATGATAGAATGGAAAATTCCCGGTGAAGAAGAAAACCGCTGGCGTAAGTTACTCTTCTTCAGAAAAAACTATCGCGCCCTCGTCGGCGGCCCCAAAATCGATGGCGGCGGCATGTACTTGCTATCGCTCGATATTAAATAGACCGTCTCCGGTCTATTCCAATCTAATATCTCACACCCGTAGACCCCGGTGAGCTTGCCTCGCCGGTGAATCAGTTTCAGTGCACCTGGCACGCTGCTTCAATCATCCCTAATTCCGCGATAGACGTAGGTGCAGTAGATACGAGGCGCGAGATACGCGAGCGTATTTTCATACGCCAAGTGTCTCGCAACGAAATAGATGCTGTGCATACGGCTACCTGTCAGCGTGGGATGATATGAGCTTTTTACGTTCACCTTTTGGGTGTTGAATTTTCTTCAAATCTATTCGCCGTTTTAATCATTCATTTGTACTCTCTTTTCAGTCTGAGATTACGGCCACGATTACAGGGTATGACTATAATGTTATTTTTGAAACATCACAAAACTACTGTCCAGTTTCATCCCATCGCGGATTTAGGGATCATTCGCGCTCATCCCTCTCCAACAACAAACGGCAGGCATGCGCCTGCCGTTTGTTGTATCTCGTCTCCGGAAAACGTCTCATTCCACCCGTATGCTTTTAATTACCACATCTTCTATCGGTTTATCCATAGCACCGGTTTCAACCTTGCTGATCTTCTCAACAACATCATATCCTTTGGTTACTTTGCCGAATGCCGTGTACTTGCCGTCCAGATGCGGACAGGTGTTGACACAAATGAAAAATTGTGAACCGGCACTGTCCGGATCGGCGGAGCGGGCCATCGAGACGATCCCCGGCACATGTTTGGTATCGTTGAATTCCGCTTTGATGTTGTAACCGGGACCACCGGTTCCCGGTATCCCCTTCGCGCCTTTCTTGCTGTTCGGGCAGCCGCTCTGTATCATGAAATTCGGGATTACCCGGTGAAAGGTAACGCCATCATAAAAATTTGTTTGCGCTAATTTGATGAAATTATCACAGGTGTTCGGCGCTTTATCGGTTAAAAAAGTGAATTCTATCGTACCCAACGACGTGTCAAGAATTGCCTTTGTCGGTTTCTTAACTGCTTGGGCTTCTTTTACTTCACTGACCTTTTTGGTTTCTTCAGACGGTTTTACAGCTTTTTCAGCAGTTTCAGCTGTTTTTTTCTGAACGGGTGCGTTTGTCCCGGCTACTAACAATCCCGAAACCGCGCAGATCCCTAACATTATTCGCATTATCCTCATTTTCTCTCCTTTTGGTTGCATTATTGCATGTTGTACTATATCACATCTCTAGTTTTAGACGTATACGTGTTCCATGTATTCATTTTCGCGCGCGCGCTTTTTGGCCGTGCGCCACCTCAAATAACTCGTCCGCATGTGCCATTGTCATTTCTGATTCACCTCCCAGCATGCGGGCGATTTCCTTTCGACGTTCACCCTTGTCAAGCTTCTTCATCGTTACCTGCGTCCGGTTTCCTTCCACGGCCTTCAAAACGGTGAACTGAACATCCCCGCGACAGGCTATGTGGGGCATATGCGTTATCACAAACACCTGGTGTCCGTTGCCCAACTTCTGAAGCCGCTCACCTACCGCCTGGCCTATCACCGCGCTGATGCCAGTGTCTATTTCATCAAATAATAGTATCTGGACGTCATCATTGCCCGTTGTTATGCACTTCAACGCCAGCGTTATACGCGAAAGCTCTCCCCCGGATGCGACCTTGGCCAGCGGTTTAAGGTCTTCTCCGGGATTTACCGCGATTCGCAGTTCCACCTGCTCAGCCCCGTGGGCCGTGATCTCTTCACTCGGCTCTAATGCCACGACAAAACGCGCTTCACGCATTCCCAGGTTTCCCAGTTCTTTTTCAACCAGGCCAGACAGCTTCAACGCAGCTTCCGCGCGCTTCTTCGTCAGTTGCGCGGCAGCCGCTTCAAGCTCTTTTCGACTGCTGTCCCGTTGCTGCTCCAGCGTTGCAAGCCGATCTTCATAACTACCGATGTCGCTAAGCTGTTTCTCGATCGTTCCCGCATATGCCAGAATTTCCGCGATAGAATCACCATACTTCTTTTTCAATTGAGAAATAAGATGTAACCGGTCCTGCACTTGCTGCAAAGCGTCCGGGTCTTCTTCGATCGTTGTCTGATAGGTGTTAATCTGCTGCTCAAGGTCGCTCAAACTGATAATCACCTGCTCAATACCAGCGTTAACCTCGCTCAATGCCGGATCCAATTCACTCAATCGCTTCAACAGCCGGTGGGCCGCGTGAATGCGCGGGACTATCCCCTGCTGTTCTTCACCGAATAATTCGCACAGATCGGTCGCGGTGCTGCCAAGCTCTTCGGCATGAGCCAATATATTTTCGCGTTCCAGCAAATTGGCTTCCTCACCGGGGTCTTTCAATCCCGCGGCTTTGATCTCCTCATGCTGATATGTGTACAGGTCCTCCTGCCGGCGTAAATCTCTTTCTTTCTCACGCCACTCATCCAATTCCGCCTGCACTGCCGTCCAACGCCGGTAGCGCTGGCATACCGTTTCCGCCAGATCGCCCGTTCCGGCAAATTCATCCAGAGCCTGCCTTTGCCAGCGCCGCTGCACTAACGATTGCTGCGCATGCTGGGAATGAATGTCGACTAAATTATCCGCCAGTTCAGCTAACTGTTTGACCGGCACCATTCTACCCGCAACATAGGCGATGCTGCGGCCCGAGGCCGAAACTTCTCGGCGCAGTATCAGCGGCTCATCATCGTCTATGTCGAATCCTGAATCCCGCAACTGCTGCCGCCGGTGCCGGTCACGTTCAATGTCGCTTTCGCGTGTTTCGAATAATCCTTCCACGATAGCCTTCTCAGCCCCTTTCCGTACTAACGTTACATCCGCGCGCTCCCCTAACAGTAATTGGATCGACCCCAGTATCATAGACTTGCCCGCCCCGGTTTCGCCCGTTACGGCAACAACACTGACCGGAAACTCGACATCGAGCGACTCGACGAGTGCCAGATTCTCTATATGCAGTCTGGAAAGATACATTGTATTTCAACCGCTTGATTGCTATCTGTTATGCATGTTTTTCCCTGCTTGCCGGGAATACTGATGTGTACATGATATTATTTTGGCGATTAATTTTCAATAAAGTATTGACAAATCCGTCTTGTTTCCGTAAAATTTTGCCAAATGAAAACCGAAATGGTTATACGCAGGGATCGTAAAACATACACCCTGGATACGATGAACGACAATTTTGATAGTATTCCTCAAGTCCGCCGCACGGATAACGGCTTAATGCGTTTCCGTGTCCTTTTGTTTTTCTTTAAGGTTCCCCTTTCATTTCATATATTCTCTTCCGGTTTGTTTCCTCTTTTTTGTCTCCGTTCACTGCTCATAACCTAACTCTCACACGATCCGCACGACAATGCATCACCAAATCACTGAACTAACGTTCCTCAAATTGTTTGCTCCCCGGTTTGCGATTTCGACCCCCGAATTCCTGGAATGGCCCGCCCAACGCCAGAAAATTCAGGATTGCCTGGCTCGCTGGTCCGGCGGTATCGCCAAACCGGATATCATGATCGGCGGACGCGGTAAAGCCGGTGTGGTCGGTAAAGTTACTACCGCTGCCGAAGCTATCCAGAAACTTCTGCAGCTCTCGTCCATCGAGATAAAAGGCAAGATGGCCCGGACCTCCTACCTGGTCCAGTTCGTTCCCGCCAAATATGAGGCCTATACCGCCATTACCTACGATTCCCGCTCACTCTCTCCCGCCATTACCATCTCTCTTAAAGGCGGTGTTGATGTCGAGTCGATCGGTGAAACCGAGAAAAAAATCGTGCCGGTAGACGTCTTTAAGGGTTTGGATGCCTACCAGGCTCAGAAAATTCTTGAACAGCTGAAATGTCCTAAAGAAATTATCAGCCCCTTTTCTCTGGCCCTGGTCAATTT
>CAZCLS010000048.1:0-2420 GCA_964499565.1 uncultured bacterium | reverse complement strand
CAGCATGGCGGCGACCCCATGTTTCTGTCGGATTTCGGCGGGAATCCTCCCTATGAACGTATGCGCGGTACCGCCGCGATCTGCTTCAGACATAAATTAGCCGATGCCGGCCTGCTCCTGATCCTCGGTGGTAAAGCTAATAATACCCGGATCGATGTAACGCTCACGGCTATTGCCGACGCGCTGCTGGAATATGCCCAGATGCTCAATAAAAAACCGATTCCCGTGGTTGTCGGCCGCGGCGGTCCCGGACTCGTTCCCGGACTGCTTGCCATGCAGAGAACCTTCGAAGAACTCGGCTGGCCCTATACTATTTTCGGTCCCGATACTCCCCTGACTATGGTGGCTGAATATGCTGCTGAACTGTATAAACTAACATCCACCCAGAAGAAAAACTGATGCGTGCCAAGAAACTGACAGATTTGCTCAAAAAAGGAGATTTAGTCGCCGTATCTAATATTACCGGCCGTGAAGCCAGTAAAGTATCCGTCGTTTCACAACGATACTCAAACAATATCGTCGGCGGATGGGCTCTCGGAAAAGGCGGCAACTTGCTGGATGTCGAGAAACTGCCCTCAATCCCCGTTTTCTCTGATCACGACGATTTGCTCGATAAACTTCCCAAAACCAAACATCCCAATAAAGTCATTATTTACTCTCCCCCAGACGCCGTCTACGGTGAAGTAAAAAATGTCATTACCGCCAAAAACAGCAAGGTTGATACCCTGTTTATCATTACCGAAAATGTTTCTATCGAAGTCTCCTCCAAAGTTAAAAACCTGTGCGATCAGCATAATATCGATGTGCTGGGCTGCAATACTCTCGGCATTATCAATGTCGAGGACAAAGCCCGCGTCGGCGCCGTCGGCGGTGACCAGCCCGAAGAAACCTTCTATCCCGGCAGCGCTACTATTATCTCCAATAGCGGCAACATGGTTAATACCATGGCTTCCTACCTGTATGACGCAGGCATCGGTGTCCGCTTCGGTATCTCTACCGGTAAAGATCAGTTGATTCTCACTCCCCTCAAAGATTTACTGCAGCTGGTCATGAAAGACGATAAAACCAGTGTCGTCATTCTGTATATCGAACCGGGCGGCCTGTATGAATTGGAAGCTATCGAATGGATGAAATCCGTCAAGTTTCCTAAACCTCTGGTTGTCTATGTCAGCGGTAGTATCGCCGATGGGTACAACTTATCTCTCGGTCATGCCGGAGCCGTGGTTGAAGGCAAAGGCACCAGCGCCAAAGATAAAATGGATATGTTTGACGCCTATTTCAGTATTCCGCCCTATTCCTCATCTAAAAAATTATCCAAAGCCAACATGCCCGCCCGCGGCCTGCGTGTTCAGGCCCTGCATGATCTGCCCGAAGCAACCCGGGCCCTGTATGCTGCCTTGAAGCTGCCCCGGGATTACCGCCATTACAAACCACTCAAACTTAATCCCTGGCTTAAAAACATGGGGCAACTCGGTAAAAGCCTGCCGCCGCGCTTCCAGCTCAGTGAAGGTCAACCACCTTCCCCCTACCGCGAACAGTTCGAACGCTTTAAAAAAACCGCTTTCGGCCGCGCGCCTACCCGCCGTTCTATGCGCAACTCAAGTCATGCCTCGTCTAACGACGGCGTTACCCCCCGCATATACGGTCATAATGCTCTGACCATGATGAAAAGTAATTCCTTCTCTCATTCAGTCATTCTAGCCTGGACCGGCGCACCACCCGCTCATACGTTTGAACCGGAGTTGGTTGAAAAAACCCTGATTGCCAGTATCACGAACGGCCCCGGTACTATTTCCGCCCAGGGCGCGAAATTGTCCGCTTCGGCCGGCAATGACCCTCATACGGCTATTATCGCTACCCTGGCCTGCATCGGTTCGGTTCACGGCGGTAATGGCTCTAGAGCTGTTACTTTGATGATTAACGCCTTTGCCAACAGCGGTATCGAAAATCCCTACAGTGTCTCTCATTCCGACCTGGTTACTACAATCGCCAAACAAACGGCCCAGGATATTATGCGCCTGAAACGGATAGCCAAGGAAACCGATGCTGAATTCGATAAGGTTCCCTGCCTCGGTCATCCCGTTTATCGCAAAGACGCTGTTAACTTTGATCCCCGCGAACGGGTCGTTGCCGAGTATATCCAGAAAAAGAATATTTATCATGCGTTCCTCGATTTCTACCATAAACTCGCCCGCGAACTCTGCGCGATTGGCGTTACCCGCAATGTCCTCGCCGTCAATCTCGATGCCATGATCGCCTGTGTCTGGCTGGGTATCTGCTGGCCGCTCCTGGTCGAAAAGAAAATTACCGTCGATCGAGTCAAAAAAATCGCCTTTCTCGGCTTTGTTCTCGGTCGCGTCGCCGGCGGTGCCTCGGAATACCTCGACCATAATGATTATGGCCAGGATATGGATATGCGT
>CAZCLS010000047.1:7550-13751 GCA_964499565.1 uncultured bacterium | reverse complement strand
CACGCTGAAAAAGCATAAGAACATGAACGCCCACATGCTGGATGATGAAATCAGGTTCTTTAATAGCGTTCATCTGGGTATCGCTGTCGATACCCCGCGCGGATTAATGGTGCCGACCATACATAATGCTGAAAACTTGCGTCCGCGCCAATTATCCGAGCGCATGCGCGCAGTAACTGACCAGTGCAAAACGGGCAGCATCAATCCTGAAATGCTGCATGGCGCGACATTTACCGTAACTAATTTAGGCCCCCAGGGCATTGAAATGTTTACCCCGATTTTAAATCCGCCCCAGGTGGGTGTGCTGGGTATCAACGCCATTACCCTGCGCCCGCGGAGTGCCGAAAACGGCAGCGTGGAGTTTGTTCCCTGTATTGGTTTATCGTTGACGTTTGACCACAGAGCGCTGGACGGCGCCCCGGCGGCCGCCTTTTTGCACAATCTATCAGACTATATCAAACATATTGATACTGAAGTGTGGCGCTCTGTTATTCAGGCTTAATTCTCTATTCATGGCTGCAGGAGACGTGCTATGCCTAAAACTCAATTCATTGATCCCGAAATCCTCAGAAATAAAGGTGATATCACCTTTGACACTATTCCGGTTAACCATTATTCCAAAACCCTGGAAGACGAAAAAAAGAATTTCTCTACCGATGATTTTATGCGGATATACCGGGATATGGTTGTCATCCGGCTTTTTGAAACCATGTTGAATCAAATCAAAATAGCCAGTGAATATAATGGCGTTCACTATACCCACCCCGGTCCCGCTCATTTGTCAATCGGCCAGGAAGCCGCCGCTGTCGGTATGGCGTATACCTTGCATGTCAACGATTTTATTTTCGGTTCTCATCGTAGTCATGGTGAAATTCTGGCAAAAGGTTTGTCAGCCATTGATAAACTGGATGATGATGCCCTGATGACTATTATGGAACAGTACTTTAACGGGGACTGTTTACGTGTCATTGATACCGGCACGCACGATTCCGTCAAAAGCCTGGCAATCGATTTTCTGCTGTATGGCACGTTAGCTGAAATATTCGGCCGGAAAACTGGATTTAATAAGGGGCTGGGCGGTTCTATGCATGCCTTTTTTACCCCGTTCGGCATTTATCCTAATAACGCCGTGGTCGGTGGCTCCGCCGATATTGCCGTCGGCGCGGCATTATTCAAAAAAGTTAATCAAAAAGACGGGATTGTTGTCGCCAATATCGGTGATGCCTCAATGGGCTGCGGCCCGGTCTGGGAAGCCATGTGTTTTGCCACGATGGACCAGTTTACCACACTGTGGGAAGATCAATATAACGGCGGCCTGCCCTTAATTATGAACTTTATGAATAATCAATACGGCATGGGCGGCCAGCCCTGTGGCGAAACGATGGGTTTTAAACTATTGGCCCGGGTCGGCGCCGGACTCAATCCCGAGATGATGCATGCCGAACGGGTTGACGGGTATAATCCCTTAGCGGTCATTGACGCGTTCAAAAGAAAAAAAGAACTGTTACTGCAAAAAGCCGGTCCGGTGCTGTTGGACACCTTAACATATCGCTACAGCGGTCATTCGCCATCCGATGCTTCAACCTACCGGTCAAAAGAAGAACTTGAATCCTGGCAGCAGCACGATTCTATTCCCGCGTTTGCGCGCGAGCTGGTTGAAGCCCATATTTGCTCGCAAGCACACGTGGATGCTATAAACTCAGATGTCGATACATGTATTACCCGGGCATTGCAGTTAGCCGCTGATGACGAAAAATCACCAAGACTGGATGTGCGTAATAATCCCCTGGCTATAGAAACCCTCATGTTTTCCAACGGCTCGGTTGACGCTATGGATGACAGAGAACCTGAAGTTAATCACCCCATGCAAGAAAATCCGCGCGTCAAGCAGATACAATCAAAGGAACGCTTTGGTGTGAAAAACGGCAAACCGGTTTCGAAATTGCAAAGGTTTCAATTGAGAGATGCTCTGTTTGAAGCCATCATCGACCGGTTTTACAAAGATCCCACCCTGATCGCCTATGGTGAGGAAAACCGGGACTGGGGCGGCGCCTTTGCCGTGTATAGAGGTTTGACGGAAGCACTGCCGTATAACCGCTTGTTTAACACCCCCATTTCAGAAGGCGCTATTGTCGGTACCGCTGTCGGTTATGCGATCTGCGGCGGAAGGGTCATTCCTGAAATTATGTATTGCGATTTCCTGGGCAGATGCGGGGATCAAGTCTTCAATCAATTGTCTAAATGGCAGGCTATGAGCGGTAATGTTCTCAAAATGCCGGTCGTGGTGCGTGTGTCTGTCGGTTCAAAATACGGCGCGCAGCATTCCCAGGACTGGACTTCATTGTGTGCCCATATCCCCGGCTTGAAAGTGGTCTTCCCCGCTACTCCCTATGACGCTAAAGGTTTAATGAATGCCGCCTTGCAGGGTACCGACCCTGTTATGTTCTTTGAGAGCCAGAGATTGTATGACGTTTGTGAATTATTTCATCAGGACGGCGTGCCAGAAGGATATTATGAACTGCCTATCGGCGAACCGGATGTGAAAATTGCCGGTTCCGATATAACAATCCTGACAATCGGTTCCACCTTGTACGCGGCTGTGAGGGCAGCTGAAATTCTTCAGAAAGAATATGCTGTGTCCGCCGAAGTCATTGACGCGCGTAGTCTCGTTCCCTTTAATTATAAGCTGGTATGTGAATCGGTTAAAAAAACAGGCAAAATCGTTCTGGCCAGCGATGCCTGTGTCCGAAATTCATATGTGAAAGAAATGGCCGCAACGATTGCGGAATTGGTATTCGATTATCTCGATGCACCCCCCGTCGTCGTTGGTGCCCGGAACTGGATTACCCCGCCGTATGAACTGGAGGAGTTTTTCTTTCCTCAGGCTGACTGGATTATCGACGCGATCCATGAAAAGATTCTTCCTTTGAAAGGACACATAATAACACATGATTTCAGCAGTTGTGAGCTGATACGGAGAAACAGAGCGGGCACATAAGTGTCCCGCCGTTTGCTCTCGGGCGACCAGGAAGGTATGTCTATGAAAAAAATAGTATTGTTCGGTGCCGGGAAAATTGGGCGGTCCTTTATCGGCCAGCTGTTCAGCAGAGCCGGGTATTATGTCGTCTTCGTCGATGTCTTCGAGCCCGTCATCAAGGCCTTGAATGAACGCCAGGCCTATTCCGTTATTATTAAAGCTGATACCCATGAAGAGACTCTATCGATTGACCATGTGAGCGGTGTCCTTGCCACAGATACTGAAAAGGTTGCGGATGAAATCAGTACTGCCGATATTTGCGCTACCGCCGTTGGTGTTAATGCCCTGCCGGCTGTTTTCCCGTTGATTGCCCAAGGCCTCCTTAAACGTTTCTCGGTGAGCACCGTTTCCAAAATGGATATTATCATTGCCGAAAATATGCGGGATGCCGCCCCTTACTTTGCCAGGGAACTAAAAATATTAGTCGGTCAGTCTTATCCGTTTGATGAATTGGTAGGCCTGGTGGAAACAAGCATCGGTAAAATGGTGCCCATTATGTCGGAAAAAGATGTGCAGGCTGATATATTACAGGTGTTCGCGGAATCATATAACACTCTGATCGTCGATAAGAAGGGATTTAAAAATCCCGTTCCAGCTGTGCCGGGCATTGCCGCAAAAGAAAATATAAAGGCCTGGGTTGACAGAAAATCATTCATCCATAATCTCGGCCATGCCGCAACCGCGTATATCGGCCATGTGTATGATAGTCATTTTATTTATTTATATGAAGCCTTGGCCGTAAAAGACGTCTATCAGGAGGTCAGAACTGTAATGCTGCAGTCAGCCGATATTCTTCTCAAGGAATATCCCGACGAATTTACGTTAGCTGATCTGACCGTCCATATCGACGACCTGCTGCATAGATTTATGAATAAAGCCTTGGGCGATACGATCTATAGAGTCGGCCGGGACGTAATCCGCAAACTCGGTCCGCAAGACAGAATAACCGGCATCATTACTAAAGGTCTTTGCTATAATATGCCGGTGGATAAAATAGTACGGGTCTTAGTGTGCGGTATGTTTTTCAGAGCCGCGGGAGAAAATGGTCTCCTGTTTGAAAGAGATGCTGTGTTTGTACATGACTATTTCAGTAAAGGCATCAGGTGCGTGCTGGTTCATGTCTGTGGATTTAATGAAAAAACCGACGAAGATTTAATCAGAACCTGTGAAATATATTCTAATGCTTTATCGCATGCGCTCGCGAACCATAAGGATTCTTTATGTCAAAAGTAGCTGATTTCAAAAATATATCCCGGGACTATTCCCTGCCCGAAACTATGAAAGCTCTGGTGTTGCGCGGTACCGGTTTCGATAATCTACAGCTGCAGCACGTGCCGGTCCCGAAACCGGGACCCGATCAACTGCTGGCTAGAGTCGATGCCGCGGGTGTGTGCACCTCAATATTAAAAATAATTGACCAGGGCAAAGATCATAAATACTTTAATGGCTGGGATCCTCAAAAATATCCCGTAATTGTAGGCGATGAAGGATCTTTGACACTAGTTGCCATTGGCGCTAATTTAAAAAGTTCTTTTGCCGTTGGTGAACGCTATGGCATTCAACCGGCCGTTGACCATTGTCCTGTAAATCACCGGGAACGCTATACTAATAACGGCCTGAACATGGATAAAACCGCGGTTGGTTACACCTTGCCAGGCCAATTAGCTGAATATGTTTTAATCCAGGAAGAAGTGCTGGAAGCCGGTTGCCTCGTGCCGGTGCCTGGTGCCGATTTACCCTATTTTGCCGTTTCCATG
Source organism: uncultured bacterium (assembly GCA_964499565.1). Taxonomy (GTDB): domain Bacteria; phylum Auribacterota; class UBA3054; order UBA3054; family CAZCLS01; genus CAZCLS01. The sequence continues at coordinate 8,957 of CAZCLS010000047.1, read as the reverse complement.
GCGGAACCGATTTCATGCGTCATTTCCGCCCAGTCACGACAGGTGCATGTGTATAAAGACGCTCCCCTGAAACCACGCTACGCCAAACTGGGTATTAAACCGGGCGGCGTCTGCATTATTATCGGTGCCGGCGGTATGGGTTTGATTCATACCGAGTTAGCTATGCGGTTTGAACCCCGGGTTCTAATTGTGAATGATATTTTACCGGACCGTTTAACGTGGGTTGATGCCGTGCTGAAACCTAAAGCGCTGAAAAAAGGGATTAAACTTCTCACTGCCACGCCCGATACTATATATGACGTATTGAAAAAAGAATCTCACGGGAAATTAGCTGATGATATTATCTGTGCCGTGGGGAGTAAATCAGTGCAGCAAAAAGCCTTTAACTGGCTCGGATTCGGCGGTGTTATTAACCTTTTCGGCGGTCTTAAAAAAGGTGATTCCTTATTAGAAATTGATAATATTAAAGTTCATTATGACGAAATTAAAGTGGCCGGCTCTTCCGGAGGTGATGCGGCCGACTATTCCGAAACATTACAGGCCATTCATGCCGGGGATATCGATCCCGGTAATTATGTCGCCGCGGTCGGCTGCCTTGATGACGCCAAAATCGTTTTAGAGTCGATCCGGGACAATAAGATTCAAGGTAAAACAATTTTGTATCCCCATATCGCCCCGGTCGAGTTGTCTATGGTTGATCGCTGGGATGGCGAAAAAGAAACTGCGTTTTTAGAAAAATATTTGCTGTAACTCATGTCGGGAGGTTTGTATGCCAATTGTGAGAAGTGTAAGCCGGGCCAGAGATATTATTTCCGATTTAAAGACCTCGGGAAACAGTCTGCCTTGTTTCTGTACCGAAAATGTCGTCACAACAGAAGCTCTGTTTGAAGGAGTTCAGGCCTTTAAAACTGAACATGCTATCCCCGGGTCTCTACCTTTGATTATTGCTTTTACCGCCAGCTACGCCGAAAGACAGCAATTGCTGAATTATTCGGGTTTGAAGAACGCCAGAGAGGGTTTCCTGGCCGTAAAAGACGATATAGAACGCATCGCCAGAGCCGACGGGCCCTACCCTGATATTGATGTGATCGTTCATCTCGATCATGCTCAGCCCGGCGATGATGACTGGATATTTCAGGAAAATCCAGATTTTATCTCTTCAATCATGTATGACTGCAGTCATTATAGTATTGAAGATAACACCCGCATGGTAAAAGACTTCGTTTCAGCCCACAACCACGAATTCGTTATTGAAGGCTGTGTGGATGAGATTTATTCTTACAACCCCGAAAGCAATTCCAGGCAGGTTAAAGATCATATTACTGCCGCGGCCGATGCCCAAAAATATGTCAACGATACCGGCGTGGATTTAGTGGTGGCAAATTTAGGCACGGAACATAGACGAAC
>CAZCLS010000047.1:6242-7450 GCA_964499565.1 uncultured bacterium | reverse complement strand
TGATTCCTTCACATCAGCTTGCCTGATGCCCGAACCGCCATGCAGTACCAATGGACGCTGTACCCGGTTGCTGATCCTCTCCAGCAGCTCCAGATCGAGCCGGGCTTCGGTTTTTTTCTGCCCCCGCAGCGCTTCTGTTACCGGGCCGTGAATGCTGCCGAACGCAATCGATATCCAGTCGACACCCGTTTCATGCGCGAAGCGCTCCGCTTCCCCGGGATCGGTAAATCCCATCCTGGAATTGAAAAACTCTTCATAGGTTTGCGTTAATTTTTCCTCGTATCCGAGAATCGCTCCTATTTCTCCTTCTACACACGCGCCGGAAGCATGCGCCAGCTCGACAATCTCTCGCGTGACCGCAATGTTCCTTTCCAGCGGCGACCTTGATCCGTCAATCATTACTGATTGAAAACCCGCATCCAACGCTTCCTCAATGATTCTCCGGTACAATACCGATCCACCATTGCCGTCTGTCAACGGCACATGATCAAGGTGCAGCCAGGTTATCCCTTCTGTTTTTACCTGTTCGTATTCCTTGCTGACCTCTGCCAAGCTCTTTACATCAAAATCCGTCAGCTCAAGCAGACTTACCTGGATGATTCCAGCCGTTTTTGTGTCCCGCAACGCGGCTGCTACCGGCGCCATCACCGGTAGAAAAAACATGTTGAAGGCCGGGATCGCCAGTCCCTTCCGCCAGGCTTTCTCTACACATGATCTCATCGTAATACCTGGGGTCCGTCGGTTAATGCCCGGTCACATGCCAGGGTTAATTCAAGCGTCTTAACCGCATCGGCATATGATGATGGATTGGTTCCCCAGTCCCCGCTTTCGAGCTGGTTTATAAACACCTCAATCTCGTATTCAAATATCGATTGGCTCTCCTGCGTGAATTCAGGCGCTTCCTTGCCTTCTTCTATTACCAGCTTGCCCGTATTCAAATTGACCCGGTATAACCGCTTCTCTCCGCCGAACGTCAGCTCGTTCCGCCACGCATCTCCTACCCAGCTGTGGATGTGAGATGCCGTTATGTTGTTCTCAAACAACAAACTCAGTGAAATCGTTTCGTCGATCGTGTATGTGCCGCTCTTGGCATGCACGGGATTGCTCGCTACTCCGCTGACTACCTTGACTTCTCCGAACAGGCAGCGCAGCAGGTCTAAATTATGCGTGGCCTGGTCGATCAGTGCGCCTCCCGACAACTCCTTGTT